>JARCMB010000323.1 GCA_030248825.1 Pseudanabaenaceae cyanobacterium MP8IB2.15
ACACGCGGTGTAGAAGGAGGAGTTACGGTTGGATTCGGCGTTGTGGCAGGAGGTAAAGGGACACTACCAGGAATAATGGCGAAAGGATCGCGGTCTTTGTCTCTGCTAGCCTGAGTCCCGACTTTCTTTTCTAGTTCTTCTTGCCTTCTAGCTTTATCTGTTGGCGGGATCAATGCTGTGTTACCGCTGACCACAAAAGGTGCGGCAAACGGTTTGGCTGCAATAGGAGTTGCAACAGGTTTTACTATAGCTACTACAGTAGCGGCAGGGGTGGAGGTGTCAGCATTAGGAACTCCTTCACCGCAAGAACTAAGAAATGCTGCTGAAGCAGCCGCGATTCCGACTAGAAAAAAAGTACGCATAACACCACTCTCACATTAACCAATTTGTTTCGTACAGGATAGCCTATATTGTCAAAATTGACGCGGTGATCATAAAGCTTTTTGACTCAAGTTGAGAAAAGAAATATGCGAGAAATTTTACAAGTCTGCTTGCTTCGGCAAACGTGGCTGCCGACCGATTAATCCCATCATAAAATGCATCAAAATCCGCTTGAATGGTAGCAAGCTCGCCAGTGCCAAGCCAATTCTTCGCAGCCATTGCAGCACAAAGAACTGATTGGAAAATAAGCGATTGGTGATATCTGTCAGCATGATTACGCCCAAGTTATCCCAGCGTCGCCAAGTTTGATAGCGTTTCAGGACATCGATCGAACCGATATCTTCGCCTTTGTGATGTGCTGTGAGAATAATTTCGGCGATCGCACCGACATCTCGAATCCCCAAATTCATGCCCTGACCAGCTACGGGATGTGTCGTATGCGCGGCATCGCCAATCAAGGCTAAACGAGGTTGAATGTAGGTTTGAGCGTGCATCCATTGCGGTACATAACTGGCGCGTTGTTTGCTTTCGATCGTCAGCTTACCAAGGCTAGCCAGTAAATCAGCCCCAAATCTTTGGCATAACTCTTGCATAAATCGATCTTCATCCAGCTCGATCAGAGTCGGGATTTCGGCAGTCGCGGCAGTCCAGACAATGCAACATCGATCGCCGTTAGGATTATTTTGATTATTAGATGGCAACGGCAAAATTGCAAATGGCCCAGAATTTTGAAATCTCTCGTAGGCAATGTTGTGATGAGAATGCTCGGTTTTGACCGTGAGCACGATGCAGGTTTGGTCGTAATGCTTTTGGGTTGTGGCGATATTGGCTAGCGATCGAACCACAGAACGACCACCATCCGCCGCGACTAGTAACTTAGCCGACAAAAATTGGTCGCCGAGATCTGAGCTAATTTTGACTTCGATCGATTTGTCAGATCCAATTTTAGGCTTGACAATATCGATGATTTTGGCAGGACAGATTACCTCGATATTGTGGCATCGATCGATAAATTCCCACAAAGCCGCTTGAGTCGTGGCATTCTCGACCACATAGCCGAGGGCTTCTTGCTTAATATCTTCACGCCGTAACTTAACCGAATGGGGATAGTCACCGTCAGAAATTTGAATGCAATGCATCGGTGATACGCCACGACGCAGCATCCCATCCCAGACCCCGATATTTTGCCAAATATGACTGGAACCTAACGCTACAGCACTGGCCCGCCCATCTGCACCAAATTGTCCCTGTAATAGATCGGCACGAGCTTCAATTAGTCCGACCTTTAAGCTATTCGATCGATTATTTTTATCTCCCAACGCACAGGCAAGACTGGCTCCAACCATTCCTCCACCGACAATCAGGACATCAAACATAAAGTTTTATTTAGTTAAATTAATATTTCTCCATTTTACGCCTAAACCCAAAACATAGGGCGCAATATGTCGCGCCCTCTAGTCAAAGCTTTAGTTAAAACTCTAGTAAAAGTTGAGAGAAATTAATCAGCTGAACTGGGCTTTAAGCGAATCGTCATTACTATCCGCAATCGTCGCGACGATCGTAATGATCCGAGAAATTTCCGCCGCCGACAGATCTTCGACCGAACGAGCTGCAACCACAATTACTTGATCGTTCTGGATCGCAAAGCGAGCTTCAAAGGTTTCAGAAGCATTCTTTTCCAGCAAAAGTCTTAGTAGTTTTGCGTCATCTTTGGCTGGCATCACTGTTGATAAGACTGTGAATGTGTCAGTTGGGGCTTCGCCCGTAATGTTGACGACAACCTCAACCGAACCATACCTGAATTTCCAGATGTTTCCAGTTTGGTTGACTACAGCAGTTTTGTCTGAATCCATACTGGCGATTACAGTCTGAATTATTTCGGCAAACTTCATGTCAGACTTTAGGTTGACTGAGTTATCAGGTGCTGTTACTACGGGTGCTTCAGTGCTAATAGTCATGATGCTCTTGTCTAAATTTCAGAGGTCTTAACAACTGTATACCAGAAGACTGTATTTTCACTAGTTCAATATCGCTTTAAACCAAAACTTAACTTTAGCGATTCTCCAACGGGAGTCCAACAGAGATCGAGCAGAAAAGTAAAGTTACTGGTGTTACGATCGAATTATTCAGTCAAGACTAAGGCTTGAACCACTTTTTTAATGAGGACAAATTATGCAAGTTGTCATAGATTTACCTGACGAGTTAGATAAGCAACTTCTAGAATTGCCTGAGGTTAAAGAATTTGTTCAAGAAGCTGTTAAAAATATCTTATTAAAAGAGCAAAGAAAACAGTCAGGTTTAGAGTTGAGATCGCTTATGGCATCAGTTCCCGCTTCGGTAAGTTTGGCAGATGAGTTGATCGCGGAAAGAAGACTGGAAGCAAAAAAAGAGCTACAGGAAACTGAATGATGATATTGGATGCCTCTGCATTATTAGCCTATTTGCAACATGAGCCAGGCGGTTTGCTAGTTGAGGAGATCCTACCAACAGCGATTATTTCAGCAGTTAACTGGTGTGAAGTTGCACAAAAGCTACGAGTTAGGTCGATCGATCATAAATCGGTTTGCAAGCGTTTAGAGATTTTGGGGCTTAAGTTTATTCCTTTTAGCATGGAACATGCTGATAAAGCAGGAGAGTTATGGCAGATTACATCACCTTTTGGTCTATCGTTGGGTGACAGAGCTTGTTTAGCTACTGGTTTGGTTGAGCAAACGTCTGTAATGACGGCAGATAAAATATGGCAAGAGCTGACTCTACCTTTGGAAATTCAATGTATTCGTTAATTCAGGTTAATTATCTGACCAAGGGACTAGATCTCCGTGGGTGATTTTCCAGCATCGATCGGCGATGGGACGCAGTTCTTCTGGTTCGTGGCTGACTACCAGTAATGTCCAAGTTTTCTTGAGTTCAGCAAGCAGAGCTAACAACTGCTTTCGCATTGACCAGTCTAGTCCTGCGGTTGGCTCATCTAGCAATAACAATCCTGGCTGCCGAATTAACTGGACACCTAGGGCTAAGCGTCTTTGTTGCCCACCACTGAGCGACTGCGGCGAGGTATTGAGATTAACCTGACCCAACCCAACAGATTTTAACGTGGCATCAATTCGATCGCTATCTAAGTCCACATGCCCCAAGCGCAGTTCTTCGAGCATCGTACTACCGCAGAAATGACGTTCGGGAAACTGAAACACCAGTCCGCTCAGTTGTTGTAAGTTGTCTGGGATCAAATCTTGATTGCGCCAATGAATTGTGCCACCATGCCACTCGACAAAACCTGCCAAAATCTCTAGAAGAGTGCTTTTGCCAGAACCACTTGGGCCGACCACTAAGCCAAGTTGTTGCGGTGCTAGCTCTAGAGAGATGCCCTTGAGAATCGGCTCAGGTGTGGCTGGGGGATGATAGAGCAACCCTTGAATTGACAGCATAAGAATTTAACCTTGAGCATAAAGAAATCTTGAGGATTCGGGAACGTTATGCGCCCCTCCATCATCATACAGACTGGATTGATTCAGATCGACTACGATCGAACCATGCGATGAGAGGATATGAATAGTCAACTCTTTCCAGCAAAATGGTAGTAACTGATTAATTTTTGGTACGGATAACTTAGTCGATCGACATGAAAACACAAATGGATCACAAACCATCTAATTACCGTCTGCTGACCACTGCTATCCTTGCTAGTGGGTTCTCTGTGATGCTATCGATGGTTATAGCTTTGCCATCGTGGGCAGGCGATCCGTTTCGCGCTAGCAAACCTAAAGCGATCGGACCCGAAGCTCAGGCGGCGTTTGAGCTGATGTTCAAGCAAGGTAATTATCCTGCGGCGACTAAACAATTGAACAAGGCTCTGCGGACCGAAGCGGGCGATCCGTTGGTTCAGGGCTTAAAAGCATCACTGGCATATATGGAGCAAGATTATGGCTCGATGCAAATCTATGCCAACAAAACTCGGATTGCTGCCCAGAAAATCATGGAGTCCGATCCACTGCGGGGGCATCTCTACATAGGGGTGAGTTATCTGATCGAAGCTGGCTTTGTCATTACCACTAAAGGTATTGTCGGCGGTACACCTGAAGCCTTGGGGCTAATTCAAAAACAACTAGACGAAATTAAAGCCGCCCAAGAAATCGACCCCAACGATCCCGAACTAAATTTGATCAAGGGTTATATGGATATGCTAATCGCCAGTGTGCTGCCCTTGTCCGATCTCGAAGGCGCATTAACTAGTCTGCGTAGCTCTTCTCCTGAATATCTAAAATGGCGTGGGATTGCTCTCGGATACCGCGACGCGAAGAAAAACGACCAAGCCCTAGACGCAATCGATAAGGCTCTAGCATCAGCGCCCAATAATCCCGAACTAAATTATCTTAAAGGTCAGATTTTGTGGGCAAAAGATAATCTCGACGAAGCCAAACGTCATTACCGTCTGGCATTGAGCAAATCCAAGCAACTATTGCCGAGCTTAACCAAGCAGATCAATAGCGAATGCACCACCTTAACGGGAACAAGTTGCCTTTAAGTAAGGAACCGTTAACAATAGACTGGTAATCGATCGCTAATATTTGATATGGGTCAACAAATTCGACTGGTGGTACTGGATATTGATGGCACAATCAATGGTGATTCAAATCAGATTAATCTACCTGTAAAGCAAGCTGTGCTAGCAGCTCAAGCAAGGGGAGTGAAGGTGGGAATTGCCACAGGGCGGATGTATCGATCGGCTTTGCGATTCCATCAGGAGATCAATGCTGATGTGCCTCTGATCTCTTACCAAGGAGCATTGATTAAAGACCCCCAAACTCAGACTGTAGTTGGTCATTGGCCAGTAGAGTTGAAGTATGCTCTATCACTGATCGATGATTTTGCTGAGTATGTGGCGATCGAAAAGGCATCTGTACATATTTACATCGACGATCGGCTATATGTGCGGCGGATTACTGAAGAGACTAAAGGCTATGCCGAGCGATCTGGGGTTGAGCCGATCGAAGTTGGCGATCTGCGCGAATTTCTGTTATCTCGATCTGCCGATCATCCACCGACCAAAGTTCTGGCTTTGTGTGATAGCCCTGAGCTGGTAACGCAGTTACTCGCACAACTCAAGCAACGCTATACACCTGGGGAATTGTATCTCACGAAGTCCGTCGCCACTTTCTTTGAAGCGACCAATCCAATCGCGAATAAAGGTACGGCGGTTAGTCATTTAGCCGAAAATTTGCTTGGGTTCGATCGAAGCGAAGTGATGGCGATTGGCGATAATTTTAACGATCTAGAAATGTTGGAATATGCAGGCATTGGCGTAGCGATGGGCAATGCACCTCAAGGCGTAAAAGATATTGCCGACTGGGTTGCGCCTGACGTGAATGTAGATGGGGTGGCGGCAGCGATCGAGAAGTTTGTGCTCTCTGTATAAAAGTTAGGGCATGAAATTAGATCGAGTTCGACGATTTCAGGGATTTGTTGTACACGGCTTCGGTCTGTTTCGCTAGCTGTGGCCAAGCGAATCGATCGTGTAAATCTTGCATGGCATTTTCGACTAGTCGATCGCGGTAAGCAGGGTTCTGGAGAATTTTTAAGATCCCTTGAGCGATCGACTCACCATCATGAACTTTAGTGACGATGCCAGTAATCCCATCCCGAACCACCTCTGGCAGTCCACCTGAGTCTGATACCACGACTGGAACCCCGGCCGCAAAGCATTCTAGCGCGACGATCCCAAATGGCTCATACAAACTCGGAAATACGGCACAGTCAGCAATTGTCTGAAATTGGGTCAGGTTGTAATCGGACATAAAGCCAGTAAATAAGACTTTGTGGTGAATGCCCAAATTCCAGGCTTGTTGCTTGAGTGACTGGGTATCGCCCGAACCAATGATCACAAATTTAACCCGATCTGGCATCACGGCAAGCACATGAGGCACAGCGTTGAGCAGGACAAAAATGCCCTTTTCATAGGTAATCCGACCGACATAGTAGACGATGTATTCCTCGGCTTGGGCAAACTTCGATCGAAGTGTCACAGGGTCGAAATCAAGATCGAAATTAGAATTTTGGAACCGTGCTGCTCGTTCGGCACTCAGTCCGTTGTAGACAACATCAGTTTTATCAGATGGGCAGTTGAGCGCACGCGCCATTTCGCGGCGCATGTACTCTGTGCAGACGATCACTCGCCGTGCGGCACTTGCCAGAGCAATTTCTTTGTGGTGGATGTGACGATGGGTGTCGGTATAAATGCCGTTGTAGCGACCGTGTTCTGTGGCATGGATGGTAGCAACTAGGGGAATATCATATACCTGAGCGATCGAAATCGAAGCGTCAGCAACTAACCAATCGTGAGCATGAACGATCTCAAATTTTTGGTGGCAATCTACTAATGCCTCGATCGATTTATCGGCATAGACTCGCATACTGTCATTCATATTTGCCACCCACCGAAAGAAGTCCTGATTCACTTCAACAGGGATGCGATGGACATTAACACCATCGACAATCTCATAGTGGGTTGCACCTTCTACCTCTACTGTGATTAAGTCGATCGTGTGTCCGAGCTTGACTAGTTCAGGATAAAGTTCGGCGACATGACGAGAAATACCCCCAATGATGCGAGGTGGGAATTCCCAGGCTAAAACTAGGATATGCATGGGATGATCTACAATCAGTAGAGGCTATTATTACATATTGAACCTAACCAATGAGGTAAATTTGGTTGCGTCCATCGGCTTTAGCTTGATATAGAGCTTGGTCTGCCATACCGACTAAAATTGACGGGTCATGGCTAGTGACTGGAACCATGCTAGCTATGCCCAAGCTCAAGGTCACATATGCACTAATGCTGGAACTCTCATGGGTGATTTTTAAGTCGGCGATATGGTTTTGGATTTTCTTGGCAATATTGATGGCGCCATCGATATTGGTATTGGGCAGCACGATCGCAAATTCTTCGCCACCAAAGCGGGCAACTAGATCGGCGGGTCGCTCAACTGCCTGTTGGATCGATCGAGCAACTTGCTGCAAACAGTCATCGCCAATCAGATGACCATAGGTATCGTTATAGAGCTTAAAGAAGTCGATATCACACATGATCAAAGACAATGACTTTTGCTCTCGCGCCAATCTGTGCCATTCTGACTCCAGTTGTTCGTCAAAGCGACGACGGTTCGGCACTTGGGTCAAAAAGTCCAGATAAGCCATACTTTTTAGCTTCTGGTTGGCGGATTCGAGTTGCTCAAATAACTGGGCTTGTTGAATAGCGATTGCTAACTGCATTGCCAGAGATGTCAGCAGGTTAATCTCTAATGGCTGCCAATAGCGGGCAGAGTGGCATTGATTGGCAATTAGTAATCCCCATATGCGCGGTGGCTGGTCTTTGTTGACTTCTCCATTACTTACAGTGCCATCGATCGAAATCGGTACGGCTAAACTGGCTCGAATCTTTTGCTCGCGGGCAAAATCAAGGCTACTATCCGTCAGCTCTGTCTGTTCGATGTCGTGGATGATATGCAAACATCCACTGGCGAGCGCATCACCTGAGGCATCAAAAGTTTCGCCTAACCAGAGTTCGCTGAGCGGTATATAGGAAAGTGAGGGGCAAGCAGAATCGATCGACTCAGCGACAATCCCCCCAAACCTCTCCTTACTGGAACTCGCATCGATATCACTTACGTCGGCAACAGAATCTTTAAAGCAATAGATAAACACTCGATCGGCTTGGAGAAATTGTCGTACTTCTGCAACTGTGGTTTTGAGAATGTCATCTAGGCGTAAGAACTCTCCAATCCGATTTGCGATCGCCCCGATCAGACGTTCTCGTTCCGCTTGTTGCTGCAAGGCTTCTTCCGTCCGTTTTCGATCGGTAATATCGATATTCACCCCGATCATGCGGATGGGATTACGGCAATCATCATAAAATACACGGGCTTTCGCCGACAACCAGTGCAGACTGCCATCTGCCCAGTAGGTGCGGTATTCGTGTTCTAAGAGTGTGGCTTCGGCGATCGCTTGCGAAATCTTATGTTCTAACAGTCTCCAGTCATCGGGATGAACTACCTTTTTCCAATCCTCATATCTGCCAGTAAAACTGCCTGAAGTCATACCAAATAAAGTTTCTAATTCCTCATTCCAAACCACTTGATGGGTTTGAATATTCCACTCAAATATGCCGATTTTGCCTGTCTTTTGGGCTAATTCTAAGCGTTCTTGGCTCTGACTCAGGGCATCTTGGGCATGTTTGCGACAGGTAAAGTCGATGTAGGTACTCGCCACCCCATAACCAGGTAAGGGAATCGGCATGGCGGTGACTCTCAGCCAGATGATTTCACCATTGGGCTTAACTATGCCAGTTTCGACATTTTCGAGTAAGCGATTTTCTTGGAGGGCGCGAGAAATAGCACATTCAGTATTCGGCATTGGCGAGCCATCAGGGTAAACCATCTGCCAATCATTCTCACCAACTTCGATCGATTTGATTGCTTCTAGTGAAATGTCCAGAATTTTCATTGAGGCGGGATTGGCTTCAATGATGCTACCGCGATCGTCAGTGATGACAATTCCAATCGGCATGGTGTCGAACAGAGCTTTATACTTTTCTTGGCTTTCTCGCAGGGCGGCTTCGGCAATTTTGCGGTCACTAATATCCGCGATCGCAGTGACAAAATATTTGGGTTCACCTGTAGTTCGCCGCACCAGTGCCACTGTGCTATTCACCCAAATTTCTCTGCCATCTTTATGCAAATAGCGTTCTTCTGCTGTGTAAGTAGGCATTTCTGTCGCTACAAGTCTCTGGGCTGTATCTAAGTGGTTTTCTAAGTGATCGGGATGCACAATGTCTTCTAAGGTCAGCATTTTGATCTCGGCGTGGCTGTAGCCTGTGATCTCACAAAACTTTTGATTGAGTCGCAGAAAGCGACCGTCTAAGTCGATATGCCCAATCCCAACTGCGGCTTGCTCAAATGTGACCCGAAACTGTTCTTCACTTTCGCGCAGGGCTGTCTCGGCCATTAGTCGATCGCTAATATTTCGGGCAATTCCCAATGTAATATTTTTGCCGTTGAGATTTACGAGTTTGGTACTAACTTCGACTGGAAACCGTCTGCCATCTTTGGCAATGTGGACGGATTGAAACACCATTTGCTGGTGCTCGGATACTTCTTCCTTGGCTCTAGGGAAAGGGTTATACAAATATGTAATATCTGATGGTGAGCGCTGGAGTAATTCCTCACGGGTATAGCCTAACTCTCGACAAGCAACATCATTGACCTCAGTAAATCTGTTGGATTCTTGTTGGTCGCCGACTGTATAGACGAAAATGGCATCGCTACTGCCGTTGAATAATAAACGATAGCGTTCTTCACTTTCTCTGAGTGCCGCTTCAGTTAATTTTCGATCGCTAATGTCTCGCGTGATACAACAGTTGTATTCCTTGCCTTCAAATTCAATGTAGTTAGCTCTAATTTCTACAGGAATTAGCTTGCCGTCTTTAGCTCGCAATTCATTTTCAAACACGATCGAACCATATTGCTTTAACCGTTGCCAATGTTTTGCCCAACGTTGAGGCGTAAAGTTAGGATCATTATCAAATACTGTGCGACTCAATAATTGCTCTCTGCTATAACCCATTAGGCAGCAAGCAGCTTCGTTGGCAGAGACAATCCGAGCTTCTGATGTAATCAGCACGATCGAGTCGGCAGTGTGATCTAGGGCAAAATGATCTAGGGCAAGGTTTTCTCGCCTTACTTCGTTGGAGATCATCTCTGTGGATAAATTTTGGGCTTGAGCTTGGTCTTCGATCGAACCCTTATAGTCAGCCAACTCGGCTTTAACTCGCCGTAATTCTGCTTCAAGCCCAGCTATTTTGGCTTGAGCAGGTTGAGTGAATTGATTTTGGTTCTCTACAAGAGGATTTGCCATAGAGGCGATAGGAGGAGAAGATCTGTGGCTGACCAATAAACCAACTATCGTAACCTATTCGCAATCATATTTTTACCGATC
>JARCMB010000324.1 GCA_030248825.1 Pseudanabaenaceae cyanobacterium MP8IB2.15
GAACAGCGCGGTTTAGATCTTGTCATGGGTGGGATCTACGATCATGTGGCGGGGGGATGGCATCGCTATACGGTCGATCCGACTTGGACAGTGCCCCACTTCGAGAAGATGCTGTACGACAATGGGCAGATTATGGAGTATCTGGCGAATTTGTGGGCGGCTGGCGTGCATGAACCCGCGATCGAACGTTCGATCGACCAGACCGTGACTTGGTTACAACGCGAAATGTTGACCGAAGAAGGCTATTTTTATGCTTCCCAAGATGCCGACAGCGAGGGCAGGGAAGGTAAGTTTTGGGTGTGGAGTTACCACGAACTCAAAAAGCTGCTGACCGAAGCCGAAATTAGGCAACTCACCGAAGAATTCACCCTGACAGAGCAGGGCAACTTTGAAGGTCAGAACGTGTTGCGTCGCAAGAATTTAGGCAAACTGTCAGATAGCGTCGAAACTTCCTTACTTAAGCTATTTCGGTTGCGTTATGGCGAACATTCTTTGCCGACCGATGCTTTTCCACCTGCTCGGAGCCAAGATGAAGTTAAGGCGATTAACTGGACGGGAAGGGTTCCGCCTGTGACTGACACGAAAATGATCGTGGCTTGGAATGCCTTGATGATTTCGGGCTTGGCAAAGGCTTATCAGGTATTTAGGGACGTACCAGGCGCAGAGAGGTACAAGCAGCTTGCGGTTGGTGCAGCAGATTATATCTTACAAAATCAATGGTCGAATAATCGCCTGCATCGGGTGAGCTATGATGGCAACCCCTCTGTCCCCGCCCAATCTGAGGACTATGCTTTACTGATCAAAGCTTTGCTAGATTTAGCCCAAGCCTGTCCCGAACTAAGTAGCACTTACCTCGATGCCGCAGTCAGAACTCAAACGGAATTCGATCAACGTTGCTGGGATCGCGATTCAGGTGGCTATTTCACGACTGCTAATGATGCTAGTACCGATCTGCTGATCAAAGAGCGAAATTATCAAGACAATGCTACGCCCTCGGCGAATGGGGTGGCGATCTCAAACTTGATCCGTCTTAGTCTGCTCACTCGCAATCTTGACTATCTCAGTCTGGCAGAAACAACCCTGAAATGTTTCGCCCAACCGATCGGTAGTAGTTCGATCGCTTGTCCGAGCTTGATCGTGGCTTTGGATCTGTTCTACAACCACACACTGGTCAGAACCACCACAGAGCCTTATCAGCAACTCCAACAGCAATATTATCCTGTCGCCACCTTCCAACTTGAAACAGAACTGCCCTCAGATCGATCGACGATCGCTCTAGTCTGCCAAGGACTAGCCTGTTTAGAACCCGCCACCAGTCTTAGTCAACTCCACGCCCAGATCGATCGAAGCCAAACCCGCCAGATTTAGCTGTCTAGCTCACCCAGAATTTTGAAGCGCATGTGATTGATTGAGGCATCACCGATCGAGAAGTTTTTATTGTTAGTAGTCTCAAACGTAATCCCTTTGCCAATTTCAACGTGATACCAAGGTAATCCCATGAAAAATCGTTTGGGATAAGGACGCTCACCAGTGTCATCAGGATTTGACTCCATCGGCAACCAGCCAATCCCAGGAATATAGAACTCAATCCAAACGTGGTTATATTCGGGATAGAGCGGCACATTATGTAGTTCGGCAAAAGGTGGGCATTTGTAGCGACCGACATCACGACAAGCAATCCCATTCAATCTCGCTAAAGCCAGCAAGACGCGCACATATTCACCGCAAGAGCCATTACCTCGCGCCAACACAACTTCAGGACTGCCAAACGAAGTCTGAAGTCGATAAGAGAGCTTGTCATAGACATATTCTCGGATTGCCAGCATTTTACGCAGGATATTAGTTTCGGTTCCCACAGCTTCTTTTGCGGCGGCGATGACCAAAGGATCGCCCATCGCCAAATCACCATCGGGATAGAGATATTCTGCTTGGATCGCGGGTTCGATTTCCCCGATTGACTCAACCTCAGCAGGATCGAGTTCATACTTAATCCCCCGCAACTCCAGCATTGCCCGCCATCCGAACAATCTGCTCTCATCCGCACGCAGTTTATCTAATTTGAATACAGCTACCCGTTGATCTCCAGAAGTTTTTTCGACGAAGGGTAAACCGACTGACTGCACAGACAGCACTTTCTGGCGATCTGTATGGCAGGGCAAGGCAATTTCCCAATCCAAATTATGAACTAATTCCTGCGGGTCATTTTGGGAAATCTCTTCTAAATAGACCATTTCTACCAGAAAGCCATTAGAGAGCGTGTAGCTGGGCTTGCCTTTGACGTGGGTGAGTTTTAATTGATGAATGAAAGTTCGATCGCGCACTTGAACAGAATATGGATTGTCCTCATTTGGGTTATCGCGGATGTAGTTTTCCAGCCCCGTGTAAAGCACATAGAGATCATTGCCCAAAAAGGCTAGCCCAGTCGGATCGATGAATGGCGTGAGGGCGCGAGATTTAATGTCACCTGTTTTGGCATCTAGGCAATAAACGGTTTCTTCGGTTCGATCGCTGACCCACAGTTCTTCGCCGCGTAAAGCCAGAGCCGATTGCCCAATTCCAGGTGCTGGTATAGCCCGAATCAACCCTCGTGTGGCACGACCAAACACAAAGATTTTGCGCGCCTGCTTGGAACTGGCGTAGACGGCTCCATCAGAAACGGCAATGCCCTCGACTGTTTCTGGCAATTCCAGAAATGGTTGGAGATCGAAGTCTTCAAAATTACAGTAGTAGATGCAATTATCTTTTGCCAACCACAGCGTCTCGCCGCTGATCGCAATACCTGTGCCGTCAATAAATTGTCTGGTAGCGTAGGGATTTAAGACCGTTGCTCCATCAGTTTCAGGGTCGATTTTGAGTAAGTTGCCCTGCAAGGAGTCCAGCGCGATCGCAAACTGCTTGCCTTCAGATGATTTCCATGCTAAGCCATACAGGGTATAGGCTCCGAGTGGTCGAATAATTTTTGGGAAACTAAACATTGATCCTGCTACGCTTTTGGCAATCTTACCAGAAATAATCGATAGAGATGAGATGTTTAAAATCTAACCATATAAAAACCGATCGCTCCACTGAAGACGCGATCGATCTAATCATAATTATGCATAAAGGCTAAAAAATCGCGAACTTAGTCCAAATAGCCCATTTCGGCGGCGACTCCAACTGCTTCATTTGGGGCAATCGGGCGATTATTTGGGAGCAGTCCATGATCGGGGATGCCAATACCACTAACCCCAACAGGGCGACCATCGTTGAGGATAGCGAGAAATTTATTTTCACTTACAGCGATTGGGCGATTGCCAAAAGTACCATGTACTACCATGTGGGCTGGCATAATCGGGCGATTATTTGGGAGGTGGATTGTAATTGAGTTTGCTGCCTGAGCTTTTGGGGATTCTGTTTTCAGGGTCAGGGCTGAAACACTTGATTCAATAACTCGTTCTGTGGAAGATAAGCTGATTTCTACGGTGCTATCTTCAGATTTTGGTCGGTTTCTGCGGGAATTTGCTTCGATACTGGTACTCATGGTCTGACCTCTGATATTGAATAATTACATTAAAAACTTCGTTAAAAATTACATTAAATTAAGTATTAAAGTAAGCCTGTCAAAGCCGAATTTAGTGTAAAGACAAATTTTGTCTACCTTGATTTTATCTCGTTCAGGCGATCTTTTTGTTTAAGTTTTCTTAGCTAGAGTAACGATCCGCTTTGCTTCACGCTCACCTGACCAAAACGCGCCATGCACCGTAGCTGGATGTTGGTTGGATGTGCTTTCCCCTGCAAAGAATAATCGATCGACGACAGGTTGAGCCAGAGCATCGTAGTCGGCACTACTTGCTCCAGGTGGGGTATGCGAATAAGAGCCACCTGCAAATGGGTCGGAACCCCAACGTGTAATCAACCAAGCTTCGGGTTCAGGGATCGAGCCGCCGTAGATTTTTCGCAACACTTGCATGACTTCAGAGACAATCTGGCGATCGGATAACTTTTCGATCGAGATGCCGTATGTGCCAGCATTGAATCCTAATAGAACGGGTTTCTGCGTATATTTGGCAATATTCAAAAACTCACTCCACTCGCCTTTATTGGTGCTGATGTAGTTTAGTAAATGCGGGTTTTGTGCCCAAAACACTTGAGCGAAGCGCAAATATACTTTATTTAATACCCCCATATTTAAAGCTTGAATGGCTTTAACTTTTTGGCTTGGTAATGGGGGCGAAAATTGCACGGAGCCATTTTTGAGTACGCCCAACGGTAGAGTGATCACAGCTCGATCTGCTTGGAATTTGCCCCGATTTGTGACGACCTCTACGCCTCGATCGCTATAAGTAACTTGCTTGACGATTTGCCCTAACCTAATTTCTAGGTTGCCAGCTAAACCTTGGACAATTCGATCGTATCCATCAGGAAATAATCGATCGCCACCTTCCAAATCTCCAGCACGATCCCAGTTGAATAAAGATAGGTCGGAGATATCAGTCGCATATTCATGCTCAATACTTGTCGCGATCGAATAGTTCAGTTCTTCTAACTCATATCGATCGAGATTCATTTTGCGGATAATTTCAGAGATCGCTATTTCTAGTGAGATATCAGGTTTTTCTGCTGCATCCATGCTTTTACGCAGTCGATCGAGTTGTTCGATCACCTGCTTAAATCTTCGATCGATCTGATCTTGGGCAGCGTCACTGAGGCGATTGCCCTCACGATCGTAAAGGATGTTAGAGCTGTAATCAGTTGGTAAAGTTGTGAGATTGAATTTTTGTGCTAAAGCCGAGATCGGATTACGATCGACACCGTGAATCCAAGAAGCTCCCATGTCCAGAGGGATGCCATGCCACGATCGATCTGTCCAGATTCTGCCACCAATTCGATCGCGCCCTTCCAGCACGACAACCCGATAGCCCTGTGCCTTCAGACTACTAGCTGCACTCAATCCCGCGATCCCTGCGCCGATCACAATCACATCATCTAGAGCTTTATCTTTTGCGGTAACTTCAGACTGCGTATTACAGTTTGAGATTAAAGCAGAAACTGCACTCAATAGGGAAATCTTCAGGAAATTAGAGCGATTTACTTTCATCTATTTCAGTGATCGATAATTCGATAGATGAACTACCCCACCCTGCTACGCGAGGATGGGGTTTCTAAATTCCCATC
>JARCMB010000325.1 GCA_030248825.1 Pseudanabaenaceae cyanobacterium MP8IB2.15
GACTAAGGCTTGGCTACCACCGACATCAAAAGAAGCGGGATCGCCTTTGGAATTGACAAAGATTAAATCGAAATCTATCCCATTTTTAACCAAAGCTCGCCATGATTCCAGATTGGCTTGGGGTTGTTCGATTAGCTTGGGACGTAAGCCAACACTGCGCAAGTCGTATTCTGCCGTATTCATACTGTAGGTCTGCCATACCCCCTCTTTGGGATAACTGTCGTAGAGCAGGGTAGTTTGAGCATCGAGGAAAATCGAACACATTGCCTGATAAACGCTTCGTTCTGCGGAACCATAAATCCAACCCACGATCGACCAACGAGTGCCATCAGGATTACGCCCTAAACCATCGGTGACAGCTAATTGTTCATTCGGATTCTGAGCAGATTCATATTTAACCGCTAATTGTCGGGAGATCGTCACGGTTTCGATCGAATCACCTAATTCTTTATAGGTATAGCCAGTAGATGCCACTGCTTGCTGGACACTCAAATTCAGGCTTTGCCACTGGGCGGGAGTGAGCAGATCGTTGGGTTTACCGTAATTGCCCTCTAAAAACACCAAAGGCTGCCCCCAAGAAGCTGCCAGAGCCACAGCCGCAGGCATAGCAGGATCGTTAATCGATGTCAGCACGACCCCAGGTGGCTGCCAACCCAGTTGATGCCATCGTTGCTTTAAGGACTCTCGATCCTCCGCATTCCAAGCATGAGTGACTGCCTTGAGTATGAGTTGACGCTTGGCTTCAGTCGTAATCGATCGAGGCTTAATTGATGACAGGACTGATGGTAGTCGCACGATCTCGGCAGGTTGAAAGCGTTTGACAAAAAGAGGAGTGAAGCGTTTGTCGTCAATCAAAATTGGGTAGCGACCTTGAAGACTCCATTTTTGGAGCGCGGCTAAAAACGTGATCTGATCGGGGACAATCACCACTCGATCGACGGTCGGGATATGAGTACGCAATCTCGCCATCCGTAAACCAAGCTGCACTGCCCATAGATCGTTTTTGCTTGGAACGGTCTGCAATCCTAACTCTACTGCTAGAGGTTGCTCTGTCTCTCGCTCTGAAGCCAGCAGGAGAAAAGTTAAGCAGAGACATAAAGCCAAAATTCGCAGTGGACGCTGCCAGCGATAACGCATAAACACGATCTGATTAGGTTCTATATCCTAGCGCATCACAAATATTCGATCGAAACGAATCCAGTTTGGGAATATCTCACGTAAACTCATAAGCACCTCTCGATCCGAACCACGCTCAAACTTATGGCTCTATCCCAACGCAAAATGCTATCGATCCAGATCGCCAGCGCATTTCTATCGATCTCGACACTATCGATCGCCTATTCGATCATTGCCTATCAAAGCATGGTCGATTACGCACTCAAACAACATCCGACATTTGCATTCACGCCTGGAGCAGAATTTTCGTTGACTCGTCCCACGAATGGAAGTGATAACTCTAGTGCTCCTCCTTTTCGATTCGTGGTGATTGGCGATAGTACCAGTCTTGGACAGGGCGCGACTAAGCAGACCGAAAACTATAGTTATCAATTTGCTCAGGCCGCTCTTTTAAATAAATATCGATCGATCGAAATCACTAATCTTGCTGTGAGTGGGGCTAAAACTGAGGATGTCTTGGCGAAACAGATTGAAGCGGCACTTGTACTTAAACCCGATCTGATCGTGCTGTCGATCGGTGCGAATGATGTCACAGGCTTGGTGAGCGACACAGATTTTCGGCGCAACTATACTAATCTCTTGCAGCGATTGACTAATAGCTCTGCTCAGGTGGTTTTGCTCAATATTCCTGCCTTCTCAACTGTGCCCTTACTTTGGCAACCCTATCGTTCGATCGCCGACTGGCGTGGTCGTCAATTCAATCAAATTGTCGTAGAACTTGTGGCTGGAATGGCTAAGAACATGCCAAAAATCAAAATTGTTGATATCTACAATCGCACTGAAGAAGAGTTTCGGCTCTATCCCGATCGTAACTTCGCCCAAGACAAATATCATCCTTCTAGTGCAGGGTACAGCGTTTGGGCAAAAGTAATTGCCGACAGCTTGAGTGAATAGAGATCTTCTTAATTTCGATCTGCAAGTCGATCGATCGAATCACCAGTAACTCGACAAGTTCTCCAGTCGGGTAAAACCTTTGCGCCTAGTTGTTCGTAAAAGTCGATCGCGGGTTGATTCCAATCCAACACTGACCATTCCAATCGTCCACATCCTCGCTCTTTTGCTAACTTCGCCAAATGGATTAACATCGCCTTGCCGATGCCACCTCTGCGATATTCAGGCAGTACAAAGATATCTTCGAGATAGATCCCAGGCTTTGTGAGAAAAGTCGAAAAGTTTTGGAAGAACAAAGCAAATCCCACCGTCTTTTGGTCGCACTCCACTAGAATTGCTTCAGCACAGGGCTTGTCACCAAATAGATGAGTTTCTAATAGATCGGCATTTCCAGTCACAGCATCACTCAGTTTTTCATACTCAGCCAAAGCTTGAATCAAGCGAAACAGATCGGGAACATCGGCTTTGGTGGCAGGGCGAAGATTATAGTCAGGCATTTTTACAAGTTTTTAATCTGTTGGACTATTTTAGTAGTTGAGCTTGGTACTTCGATCTGGATTAGTTCGATCTTGCCGCCATAGGCAAGCACAGCAGGAGCTTCAGGTAAAGTTTCGACCTGATAATCACCGCCTTTGACATAGATATCAGGTTCGATCGACTCAATCAAATTTATGGCGGTCGGCTGCGAGAAAATCACCACAGCATCCACAGATTTGAGCGCGGCAAGCACTTCAGCCCGTTGTAATTCTGGAATAATCGGTCGATCGATCCCTTTGAGAGTTTGGACAGATCGATCGCTATTCAAGCCAACTACCAGAGTTTTGCCCAAAGCTTTTGCTGCCGCCAAGTAGCGCACATGACCGACATGCAGCAGATCGAAGCAGCCGTTGCTAAATACCAAAGGTCGCCATTGTTCGGGCGATCGATCGATCAGTGCCACTAATTCAGCCAAGCTATAGACATTTGGAATCTGCATATCCATGACTAAACAGGCTTACGATCGGGCTTGAGATCGAGTAGTTGCAGCAGTCGATCGAACTTAAAGTGTTTTGCCATCATGTCGCTGATGCAGTTCACCTTGATCCCTTCATGCAGACGTACCTGCCCCAGACAACCTTCGATAATCTTAACTGTGGTAAGCGTGTCATGGCTGACTGATAAAACGGGCACATCTAGTTCGGCGGCGCGTTGGAGAATTTCGGGCTTAACCATTGGCGGCCCCGTCAAAATCAGACAATTGGTCGAAGTTTCTAAAGCCGCAAGCTGAATATCAAAGCGGTTACTACCAGTAATTACAGCCTTACTATGAGACTTACGGAAGAAAGTTTGAGCCGAATTGACATCCATCGCCCCAATCATCAGCTCCTCAATCATTAAGTCATTTAGACTGATATGTTCGGGACGGTAATGCACGCTCGCCTCTAGCTGCTCGATCACTTCGGCGACACTAACGCTACGAAGAATTCGATTTTCGGGCATCATCGCTAAAACAGGAATCCCTTGAGACTCTAGGTAAGGAGCCAGAATTTCAATCCCCGTATCGATTTGGGCTAACGGAACGTCATTGATCACCACGCCTAGGAGTCGATCGCCTAGTCTTTCTTTTGCCACTAGGACATGATCGACCACCAGCAACGCACCAAACCGCATCACCAAAAGGATTGGCGCATCCAGACAATCTGACATTTCTTGCAAAGACAGCCCAAACACGGCTCCCTCCGCCGTATTCGCAGGAGCCTCGATCAGCACTAGATCGCCACAGTTTTCTTGACGATATTGCCGCAGTAGCGCGGTGTAATCAGTGGTATCTTCGCCGAGCAATCGATTTTTGAGCGTATTCTTGTCCAAATTCAGCAGAGTAGGGCGCAGATGGGTTTCGGGCAACATCAAAACTTGATTGATGAACTCGACATCCGCTTCTAGGCTCTGGGCTGAATCTGGCAGATTTCTTGAGGTAAAAGTCCCCAAAGGCTTACCGTAAGCGATTTCAATACCTCTAGCTAGGAGATGAATTCCTAAACCTAAAACGGTGGCTGACTTACCGCTACCAGCTCTAGTCGAACCAATCAGCAAATATTTAGATTGAAGCACTTTAGCTTGAGGCACTGCGATCACACTCTTTAGAGACTTTACTAATGGTCATTATAGAAGAGATTCAGGAGCTAGAATCCAGAATTCTAAGTCTCCTGAATTAGATCTACTTACCCATGCCGAGTTGTTGGGCTTTTTGGTATACCTTGCCTTCAGTTAGTAAGGAAGGGGCGATCACCACTTCGACTTGTTGCATTTCGCGCAAGTTTTTTGCCCCTAGTGTCCCCATACTGGTTTTCAGCGCGCCCAGTAAGTTATGCGTACCATCATCTAGTCCTGCGGGCCCACGCAAAATCTGTGCGAGCGAACCCGTTGTACCGACGCGAATCCGTGTACCGCGAGGCAAAATCGGACTAGGTGTTGCCATCCCCCAGTGGTAGCCGCGTCCTGGAGCTTCCTTGGCTCTAGCAAACGGCGAACCGATCATCACGCCATCGGCACCGCAGGCGATCGACTTACAGATATCTCCACCTGTGATCAGCCCACCGTCAGCGATGATCGGAATGTATTTACCAGTTTGAGCGAAGAAATCATCCCTCGCCGCCGCACAGTCTGCGACAGCCGTTGCTTGAGGAATGCCCACACCCAAAACGCCCCGCGAAGTACAGGCAGCCCCAGGCCCAATACCGACCAAAATACCTGCTGCGCCTGCTTTGAGTAATTCCAATGTGACATCATAGGTGACGCAATTGCCCAAAATTACGGGGATGGGCATAACCTGACAAA
>JARCMB010000326.1 GCA_030248825.1 Pseudanabaenaceae cyanobacterium MP8IB2.15
AGATGCACGCCATGACAGATCTGCTTGGCAGCTTTGACCTGTTCTGAGGCAATTGCGATCCCTTCTTGCAATGGCACTTTAGCTTGAGCGAGTCGATCGATCATCTCGTCAGGAATATGTACACCTGGGACATACTTTTTGATGAACTGAGCATTTTTAGCAGATTTCAATAAAAAAATTCCTGCTAGGATCGGCTTATCACTCAGGGTATTAGCTAAATCCATGAATTTTGCTAGTCGATCGAAATCGGTGATCAACTGACTCTGGAAAAATTGCGCGCCCGCCTCAAGTTTGCGCTCAAATCGTCGCTGTAAACCCGACCAACTGGGAGACTGCGGATCGACTGCTGCCCCCACAAATAAATCTGTGCCGCCATCAGGTAAAGGCTTTTCGTTGGCATCCAGACCTTGATTCAGCTTCTGGATCAGCTTTAGTAGTCTGACTGATTCATAGTCAAAAACGGCTCTGGCTTCGGGCTGGTCACCCACTTTGACTGGATCGCCTGTGAGTGCCAAAACGTTGCTAATGCCAAAGGCGGCGGCTCCCAATAAGTCTCCCTGCAATGCAATCCGATTTCGATCGCGGCAGGCAAGCTGATATACGGACTCAATCTCTGCTTGCTGTTGCAAAATTACCGAAGCAGCAAGTGGACTCATGCCCAGTACAGCTCGACTGGAATCAGTAATGTTTACGGCATGGACACGACCTTTCAATAATCTGGCTAAATCCAGCATGTGTTGGCAATTACTACCTTTCGGTGGAGAGATTTCGGCGGTAATCAAAAACTCCTTGCGAGCGACTGCCTGTCTGAATTTAGAGAATTTTGTCGAAGTCATCAATTTTTTGGAATTTTTCGATCGAGCAACACTTATGTAAGTTTATACCCAAGCGGAAACCCAAGTTGACAGGTTAACGACTTCTCTGCTTGAGAGCCTAAATTAAGGGAAATAGCACCACTAGATTCATGCATTACGCAAGTTGTCCGAATCAATTTAAAACAAGCAAATAAATGTACAACGCTGACACTCGGAATTACGGCATTTATAACGAGGTTTTCCCTCTCCTGATAAACCATGTCTGACGATATCGCTACTTTGACAAGTTGGGCAGAGTACTGATTCTAATACCATTCAATTTTCTCTCTTCACTAATTTTATCCGTTATCTCCCATTTCCACGGATCTACAACACTACCGAAATTGAAAAGAATGCAGGAATGTATTTGGGTCGTCAAGTCAGCCAACAATTTGTTTATTTTGCGTAGCGGTGATCACCGTAATTTGAGTTAAAGCATCGAGCTGTCGCAGAAAATCTGGTATATGCTAGAACTTAAATGCTGACTTAAAGGTAAATGTGTAAACCTCTATGACGGGAAAAGAACTGCGTCAGATTTTATTAGACAAGTGGGGCTATTCCTACGACATCCAACTCCGACGGATGCAAGACAAAATGCAAGCTCAAATTATGTGGCGGTATCAAGAGCAGCTTTCTTTCCCCCTGAGCGAAGCTGACTATATCGATCACCTTGAGGCGATTGTGGCACATTTGAATGACTGGTGTGTGGTTGAGCAAGTCCAAGAATTTATTCAAACCACCAAAATCCGCCCCCGTCTCGGCAAAGCCGTCTGTATTCCGCTCAAAATGGGTATGAGATCGATCGAGTGGATGGTCGAGTAAATTTTACAAAAGTTTCATAAAAAACTAGCAAATATACATATTACTTTCAGTTTTTAAGATCTAGCCTTAATATCTAAGTATCAATCAGCCATCGAAATTAGTTAAAGCACAAGCTACTAGAATAATTTAGAGTGTAAGGTTAGAGCACAAAGGTATGAGTCAAGCAGAATCCAACCCATGGGATCGGCAATTTGTAAGCCTAGGGCGAGTCATGCAGGTGCTGCGTGAAGAGGAAAATGTTGACAACCTAATCACCAACACCCTGAATTACCTCAGAGACTCATTTGAGTACAATCTGGTCTGGATCGGGCTGTACGATCGAGCTAACCACCGTCTGGTCGGCAAAGGTGGCATGACTCCTGCGGGAGAGATTAAATTCCTCAAAGAAAGATTCGCGCTCAATCCTGGTGATTTATTAGATCAAGTGATTTTACAGCGTCAACCCGTGTCGATCGCTGACCTGCGCCAAGAAAAGCGCAGTGGCGAATGGCAAAAAGTAGCGCAGAAGTTTGACGTGCAAGGGACAGTACTATTTCCGATTTATTACAAAGAAACCGCCTTTGGGGTCGCCCTATTGGGATCGCATCTGTGGAATGTCTCCCCCCGTCCCGCCGAAAAAGCCAGATTGTCGATGCTCCTAGGGGGGCTAGGCGCAACGCTGCAACGGATCGAATCCGCTTGGCAAAATGAGCAAACTAAACGTCCTGACGAGCCGCTATTAATCTTGCTCGATAAATTACGCTCCATGACTAGCCTAACGGCACGTTTGGAGGAAGTCGTCAACGAAACCCATAAATTCGTGATGCCTTCTCGCACCAACGTCTACTGGTTTGAGCGCGAGCATCGTTACTTTTGGCGCAGAGTCACGAATAAGCAAAGAAATCCTGCGGGTGGACGTGCCACAGATAATACGGCAGGTGTGACTGTGCAAAATTCACCTGGGCTGTATCAATCTTTAATGAAGGATCAGATGGTCGTGGTGGGAGATGCTAAAACCATGACCCGAGGGGATATGAGCAATCTTGTGCTTGAGCAGTTTGAAGCAGTATCGCTGATTGCTGCACCGATTATCTTCCAGTCAGAATTGATTGGTTTTTTGTGTGTGGAAGGTGATGAAGCCCGTCTGTGGACTGAAGATGAAAAAAATTATGTCAAAGGCGCAGCTCAACTGATCGCGCTTACCGCTCCCTTAGAAGAAATGGAAGCTAGTGTCCAACGGATTGCTTCCGATCAGATTCTGACGGCGGGGATCGCCAGAGCGATCTACACCGATTCTGACTGGCAGGAGTCGTTGCAAATGGCAGCCGAGCAGTTGTGTCAGCGACTGCGGGTGGAACGTTTCTGGTTGGTGGTTTACAACAAAGATACTGAGACGTTTGACATCAATTTCCAATATCATCCCAAGAACCGTCGTCCATTGCCTGCCACGATGGGAGAACTGTCGCAGGTAGACTGGCAGATGATGGAGCAGTCGCGCGAAACCGTGACGGTGGAAAATCTGGATGGGGACTATAAGTTCTTGTCTTGGCGACCGATTTTACTTGATTTAGAAGTTCGATCGCTGATGCTGACCAGTACAGCCGTCGGTCGCAATTTAGAAGGTATCCTCACAGTCGGGCACGAATCGCCCCGCACTTGGTCGCGTCCTGAGCGCGAAATGTTACAAGCAGTGGCGCAGCAGGTAGGACTGATCCTGCACCAAGGTGAGTTGCAACGCCAGACGGATGAGCGTCAAAAACTCCACCAATCGATTCAATTTGGGCTAGTCGCTTTGCAACAGGCAACCACCCTAGAAAGACTACATCCTCTGGCAAGCCAACTGATGGCACAGGTCATGCAAGCTCCTTTGGCAGTTTTGATCACCTGGATTCCTGGCAGACCAGGCGGGCAGATTGCTTCAAGTTTTTGCAGTCAAGATAACTTTAAACTTAACTTGATGGAAACGATGTTATCGATCGAAACGGATGCGCTGGTGCAATGGAGTTTGCAGACAGAGGGGATCTTACCTTTGACCGTTCACGATCTGCTCGACCAGACGCGGCAGTGGTTAAATGCGCCAGGGATTGGTACGGTCTTGGCGGTGGCTCTGCGAACTACGCCCGAACATCTCCCCACAGGCATGATCTTGGTGGCAGATAAACCTGGTCGGCGCTGGCTCGATCGACACTTACAAGCATTCAGTATGCTATCAAATCAACTCGCTTGGTCACGCCGCCACTTGGTGATCTTAGATAGTCTCCAACACAATCGTTCCGAGCTAGAACGGCTGAACTGGTACAAACAACGTCGGATTGAAGATGTCTATCGCTCTGTTGGTACAGGCGTACAACGTCTGCTGGAGTTGGAATCTAAAAGTAATGGTGCAGATGCGGTGGGTAATATGCGTCTGCAACAATCGCTCAAACAATTGCAATCTTCGCTTTCACCTCTGCCCCAAATTATTCGCAAAGAACAGTGGCGGTTACGTTCTACCTATGAAACTGCGCCGCTAGCTGGAATGCTGAAGCGTGCGCTCGAACGTGTTGATGCTCTAATCCGTCAACGTCAGATGTGGTCGCAGGTGCATAATCAAGCCAATGTCGTGGTTGGTGGTGATATTGGCAAAATCGAGATGATTATCCACGAGTTGCTGCTATTTGCCTGTGGTCGATCGGAAGTTGGCGGACGGATCGATCTGTGGTGTCGTCAAATCGATGAGCGATCGCTAGAACTTTCGATTACAGATTATGGCGAAATCGAACCAGCCCTTTTAACTGAATTAAGAGAAGGCAGATCGATCGATATCCTCACACCATCAGTTTTAGATCAACCCCCAGGTTTGCATTTATCAATCTGCCAAAGCCTGATGCATGAAGCAGGTGGTGAACTCTCGCTGTATAAGTTAGAAGATAACCGCATCCTCAGTCGTTTAGTTTTGCCACTCTCTGCAACCTGA
>JARCMB010000327.1 GCA_030248825.1 Pseudanabaenaceae cyanobacterium MP8IB2.15
CACGCAAGTCAATGATTGGATGCCAGTCGATCAATATGTCGGCGGGATCGAACACGCGATTTTACATTTACTTTACTCGCGCTTTTTTACTAAGGTATTGCGCGATCGAGGCTTACTGAATTTTGACGAACCATTTAAACGCTTACTGACTCAGGGCATGGTGCAGGGCTTAACTTACACAAATCCCCACAAGTCAGGTAAAGATAAATGGATTCCTTCTAATTTAGTCGATCCAACCAATCCGATCGATCCTGAAACTGGAGAACCATTGGAGACAATCTATACCACGATGTCTAAGTCTAAGCACAATGGCGTGGCTCCCGAAGAAGCGATCTCGAAATATGGTGCAGACACAGCACGGATGTTTGTTTTATTCAAAGCTCCACCCGAAAAAGATCTGGAATGGGATGATGCTGATGTCGAAGGACAGTCGCGGTTTTTAAATCGGGTGTGGCGGTTGGTAACAGATTATGTTGAGAGCAAGACGGAGACTAATCAAACCGTAGACAAAAATCTTCGCAGGGCAATTCATACGGCAATTAAGGAAGTGACGGAGGATCTGACTGGAGAATATCAATTTAATACAGCGATCTCTGAGATGATGAAGCTGAGTAATGCGCTGCAAGACACCAAGGATAAAACTTCTGTAACTTTTGCGGAGGGGATTAAAACCTTGTTGATTTTGTTGGCTCCCTTTTCGCCTCACATTGCGGCTGAGTTATGGTCACAGCTTGCCTATGAAGGTTATGTCCATACCCAAAAATGGTTGGAGTTCGACCCTGAGGCTTTAGTTGTCGATCGGATTACTTTAGTGATTCAGATCAATGGCAAAGTAAGAGGCAATATTCAGGTTCCAGCTAGTGCGGATAAAATTGCTTTAGAAGCATATGCGCGGAATTCTGAAGCTGCCCAAAAGTATCTCGAAGGGAAAGAGATCAAGAAAGTAATTGCCGTGCCAGGTAAGCTTGTAAATTTTGTGGTTTGATTGGATAAAGAAACAAGGCGTTTTCTGGTAAAAATTTTACCTGTTCCGAAGAGCCCCTAAATCCCCAATTCTGGGGACTTTGATTTCAGAACCCCCAGAATTGCGATGCACTGAGCTTGTCGAAGTGGGGCAGGGGGCTAGGTAGATTCTTTGAAGGAAATCTTCCCAAAGACAAAGTTTCTCTACGCCTCAAATCAGATTGCCGTGTCCCACAACTTATTATTGGTTCCAGCATGAGTAAAAATAATTTGTCAGCAACCTTTGACATTAAGCAAATTTTGCTAGTGGTTGGGCTAATTAATCTGATCGATTATGCCAATGCTCAACCTTTACAAGTCAGAGTCGATCGATGGTTAGCCGTATCAAAGTTTAGTGGCTCAGTTATGTACAGTAACAGCCGCACATCTCAACCGATCAAATTAGGAGATCGATTAGGAGCAGTGGGCGATAACATTCAAACCAATTCTAATGCTAGTGCCACGCTCACCGTTGATACAGGCATTGGCTATATCAACGTAGCACCAAACACCAAAGTCGCTGTCCAAAAGCTCCAAGTTCTGAATAATGGTGGGCATGTCACTTATTTACAAGTAAGCAAAGGGCAAGTTCGGCTCAAAGTCCGTAAATTTACCAACCCAGCCTCAAGTCTCAAAATTATTTCACCTGCGGGAATCAGTAGTGTGCGTGGGACTGAGTTTGTGGTTAGAGTGCATCCCAGTGGCAAAAACACCTTAGCAACTCTAAAAGGGAGTGTGATCTCCTCAGCGCAGCAGAAATCTGTGGCGGTTAATGCGGGATGGCAAAATTTTACGATTCCAGGCAAGCCTCCTTCTAATCCTGAACCTATTCGGAATGATACTTCTCTCCAAAGCCAAATTAAGAAAATGCTCGATGGCGATCTGCGTAAGGTAAGCTTGAGTGGTCGGGTCGATCGGGCTAATCAGGTAACCGTGAATAATATCGAACAGGTAATCGATCGATCTGGCAGGTTCAACACCATATTATTACCAGCCGAAAATTACGGCAAAATAGAAGTTATCGTCACTACTCCCCTCGGTAAACAGCAGGTCTACCAACTTCAAGTTCCATGAGTTCAGAACAAGGGCGATCGGGCGAACCTGCTAGCAAATCAGCTAGCAAATCAAAGGGATGGCGGCTCAATGTTTCTTGGCAGCGCATCCCCTTGCGGTTCAAATCTGCTGGGTTAGGTGCGATTGCCGCTTTAGCGATTGGCGGTTTCCACGAACCAGGTCGATGGCAATCTCTGGAGCAAACTGGCTACGACACTCTGTTTAAGCTCAGAGGGGCTGTGGCTTTAGACCAAAGAGTAAAAATTATCGCAATTGATGAAGCTAGCATCAAACGATTAGGGCGGTTTCCGTGGTCGCGGCAATATTACACGCAATTGATCGATCGACTAGCAAAGGCAGAATCCAGCGTTGTCGTATTCAATTTGATTTTGTCTGAGACTAGTGATAAAGATCGTGAACTAGCAAGATCGATCGAAGCGCAGGGTCGAGTAGTTTTGCCCCTAGCTTGGGATAGTGCAGGTAATCCTTTACTGCCAACTGCCGAACTCCAAAATGTGGCGATCTCACTGGGCAGCGTGCTCAAACAAGTAGATTCGGATGGCTTGCCCCGCAAGATTTTACCGATTGTTCAGGGTGTACCAGATTTGGCGATTGCGGCGATTCAGACCTATAACCTAGTGCGCGCCCCTGTTGAACTGCCAGACTTACAGCACCCAGTATGGCTAAATTGGTATGCCCCTGTTAGCCAGTTACCGCAGTACTCGTTTGCTGATGTGATCTCAGGCAAAGTCCCGCTCGGCACCTTCAAGGACAAGATCGTACTGGTTGGCATTACTGCTACTGGGTTTGACCCATTGCCAACACCATTCGATCGAAATCCTCCCGCTAGTGGAATCCACCTTCATGCCACGATGATCGGGAATCTTTTGCAGCAAAACTATCTGCATAGTTTACCGAACGAATGGAAATTAGTCTTATTGCTATTGGCGGGATCGGCTCTGAGTTGGGTGATTGTGCAGCGCAAGCCCAGAGTTCAATTCCTAATTTGGGCGGCGTTATGTTTGGGATGGTCGATCGTTGCTTTCTCTCTGTTTACGTTGGGCTATTTGCTGCCACTTTTTCCGCCGATCGTGCTGTTTAGTCTGATTACGGTTGCCACGATCGCTTACGAATACGTCAAAGCCGAAGCCCAACTGGAGGCAAAAGGAGACTTACTCGCCACCATGAGTCATGAAATCCGCACGCCGATCAATGCCATGCTGGGGATGTCAGAACTGCTAATCGAAACTAATTTACAACCTCAGCAAAGAGAATTTGTCGAAATCATCCATAGCAGTAGCAAGGCTTTATTGACGATTATCAACGACATTTTAGATTTTTCTAAGATCGAATCTGGCAAACTCAACTTAGAAATGCAGCCTTTTGACTTGAGGGCTTGCCTCGAAAGCGCGATCGATATTCTGGCATCTGGTGCTACGGCTAAAAATATTGAATTAGCTTATTCGATCGATCGAGACACGCCAATATCAATCTTGGGAGACCACAGCAGGCTGCGCCAGATTTTGGTGAATCTGCTCAGTAACGCGGTCAAATTTACGGCGGTGGGTGAAGTTATTTTGTCGGTCAGCTCATCTTTGACGAGCGAGTCTAAACGTCAAATTCTCTTTGCGGTCAGAGATACTGGGATTGGGATTCCACCTGAACGCATGGATCGATTATTCAAATCCTTTAGTCAAGTTGATGCCTCGACCACACGGCAATATGGCGGCACAGGATTGGGATTAGCGATCAGTAAAAAGCTCAGCGAGTTGATGGGTGGTTATATGTGGGTAGAGAGTGGGGGAAGTGTGTGCGGCA
>JARCMB010000328.1 GCA_030248825.1 Pseudanabaenaceae cyanobacterium MP8IB2.15
AGGCTATCCTTGAGGCTTTAAACATAGTCACTGTTTAGTTTTGAGTGATTATTAAGAAATATGTATTACTTTGTTAAGAAACGTGTGCAGTTGCCCTATTAATCACCCAGTTTTAGTGGCATGACAAAGGCTTGGTACTTTTTCGATCGAATACTGAAAAAGCTGAATAACTTGTGACCCAACCCTTATAGACGTGGAAATGAGCGTGATCACGGCAAAGAATTAAAAAACTTAACATTTCAAGACGTTTGCAGAAGTGTCTAAGGTGACATCCTGACTTGTAAACTAGGAGGTGCGTGCTTTTTATGGTCGCACTATATCAAGCTCAAGTTATTGATAACAAACATAGGAACCACAGATGGATAACACAATTAGCCTCGAAATTATTGAGGTAGTTGAACAAGCGGCGATCGCCTCAGCACGATGGATGGGTAAAGGCGACAAAAATACGGCTGACGAAGTTGCAGTCGAAGCCATGCGGGAACGCATGAACAAAATCCACATGCGCGGCAGAATTGTGATCGGGGAAGGCGAACGTGATGATGCCCCCATGCTTTACATCGGCGAAGAAGTCGGGATCTGCACCCAACCCAATGCCGCAGACTTTTGTACGATCGACGAACTACAAGAAATTGACATTGCAGTTGACCCCTGCGAAGGTACAAACCTCGTAGCTTACGGCCAAAACGGCTCGATGGCAGTGTTAGCAATCTCCGAAAAAGGTGGACTATTCGCCGCCCCCGACTTTTACATGAACAAACTTGCCGCCCCCGCCGCCGCCGCAGGACATGTCGATATCCGCAAAACCCCAACTGAGAACTTGCGTATTTTGTCAGATTGCTTAGACCGTGCAGTCGAAGAACTGGTAATCGTGATCATGGATCGCGAACGCCACGTCGATCTAATCGCCGAAGTCCGTGCTGCTGGCGCAAGAGTGCGTCTGATCAGTGATGGTGACGTTTCTGCTGCAATTTCCTGTGCATTTGAAGGGACAAATATTCATGCTTTGATGGGTATTGGTGCTGCACCTGAAGGTGTAATTTCCGCCGCCGCGTTACGTTGCTTGGGTGGACACTTCCAAGGACAATTGATCTATGACCCTGCAATTGCCAAAACTGGCTTAATCGGTGAAAGCAAAGAGAGCAACATTGCCCGACTCCAGTCAATGAACATTAATGACCCAGACAAAATCTATAATGCTAATGAGCTAGCTTCTGGCGCAAATGTCTTGTTTGCGGCTTGTGGTATTACCACAGGGACTTTGATGGAAGGTGTACGCTATTTTGCTGGCGGCGCTCGTACCGAGTCACTGATTATCTCCAGCCAGTCTAAAACCGTGAGATTTGTCGATACGATCCATATCAATGAGCATACTCAAAGGTTAAGTTTGAACTAGTCGATCGAATTTTGAGTTTTGAGTTTTGAATTTTGAGTTAGTTTTTATTTCATCATTCATAACTCTTGACTCATCACTTCTAGAAAGATTTAGACAAAATTTTAAAATCAATTTCCCAACTCATTCTTATCAGAACACTATTTTAATTATGAATATTGCTGTTGTCGGCTTGAGTCATAAAACGGCGACCGTTGAAGTACGTGAGAAGTTAAGCATTCCCGAAGCGAGAGTGGAAGCAGCGATCGCGCAACTAAGCAACTACCCCAATATTGAAGAAGCGGCAATTTTAAGCACCTGTAACCGCATGGAACTATACGTTGTCACCCGCGAAACAGAGGGCGGCATCCGCGAACTGATCCAGTTCCTGTCAGAATTTAGTCAGCTCCCACTCCAATTTTTGCGACGACACCTGTTTATTTTGTTACGTCAAGATGCGGTTATGCACCTGATGCGGGTTTCGGCTGGGCTGGATAGTTTAGTCCTTGGCGAAGGTCAAATTTTAGCGCAGGTCAAGCATACTCACCGCTTAGCTCAGCAATACAACGGCGCAGGACGGATTCTCAACCAACTATTTAAGCAAGCCCTTTCGGCTGGTAAGCGTGTCCGCACCGAAACAGATATCGGTACTGGTGCAGTTTCAATTAGCTCGGCAGCAGTAGAGTTAGCCCAGATCAAACTCCAAAATTTAGAAGATAAGCGGATTATGATCTTGGGGGCGGGTAAAATGTCCCGCTTGTTAGTGCAGCATCTAATCTCGAAAGGCGGCAAAAAAATTACGATTGTCAATCGATCGATCGATAAAGCCGAAGAAATGATCGGTCATTTTGTCAGTGGGGCCCCAGACGTAGACTTTCAGATTCAGCCACTAGAAAACCTGTGTTCATGTACGGCGGTATCGGATCTAGTGTTTACCAGTACCGCTTCGACCGAGGTATTGATCAGCCGCAGCAATTTAGAACCATTCATTACCGACCATCCGCGCCTGATGCTGATCGATATTGCCGTACCGCGCAACGTTCATTCTGATGTCAACGATCTGCCTAATGTGCATACTTTTAACGTTGATGACCTTAAAGCTGTCGTCGCAGGCAATCAAGAAAGTCGCCGCCAGATGGCATTACAAGCTGAAGGGATCTTAGAAGAATGCATTGATGAGTTTGACCTGTGGTGGAGATCGCTCGAAACCGTACCCACGATTAATAAGCTGCGCCAAAAGATGGAAGTGATCCGCGAACAGGAGATGGAAAAAGCTCTATCGCGCTTGGGCAGTGAGTTTGCCGAAAAACATCAAGAAGTAATCGAGAATCTGACTCGCGGCATTATCAACAAAATTTTGCACGATCCGATGGTTCAACTACGCGCCCAGCAGGACATCGAAACCCGTCGTCGCGCCATGCACACCCTGCAAATGCTGTTCGATCTCGATCCTCAGTTTAATAAAGAAGGCGGTTTCGGCGGCTAAGGATCAAAACAAATCTTCTCTTAGCACTCTTCGCAACGTCTTCTCTAACGGCTTGCGCTGATTCTGCATATGAATTTAAAGAATTGCAAGGAATTGGTAAGATCAAATACCTAGATAGTTTTTGTGAATCTCTTATGCGTACTCATATGGAGGCTAAAGGATGAGCCAGTTGTCTCGCATCGTCATCCAAGGTTTCAAATCGATACAAGAATGCGATCTTAGACTCAAAGAAATCAACATATTGATCGGTGCAAATGGATCTGGTAAATCAAATTTTATCAGCTTTTTCCAGATGATCCAGCAGATTTTAGCGAGCAATCTGCAACTTTACGTCAGTAAACAAGGTGGTCCAGATGCACTACTGCATTTCGGCAGAAAGAGAACTGGAAAACTTAGCGCAGAACTTTACTTTGGCTTTAATGGCTATAAATTCTCTTTGGAGGCGACCCAAGATAACCGCATGGTATTTGCGGATGAGAAATTTTGGTGGAACCTTCGTGGTGATTGGGATATTGGAGCAGGGTATTTTGAAACTAGAGTGGAGCACACTAAACCTGTGCCCGGACGATGGGGGGGAACTACTGAAATTTACAACTACACCGTACCAGTTATGAAAAGCTGGCGACTTTATCACTTTCATGACACTGGTGAAAGTGCTTTAGTAAAGCAGAGGCAAGCAATTAATGACAATATTTATCTACGATCGGATGCTCAAAATCTGGCGGCATACCTCTATTTACTTAAGGAGCAGTATGAGACCTATTACCAAAGGATTGTTAAAACTATCCAACTAGTTGCTCCATTTTTTGGTGACTTCTATTTGCGCCCCCAACCAAACAATTCAGACCAGATCGAACTAGAGTGGATTGAAAAAGGTGAGGATATTCCGTTCAAAGCATATCAATTATCGGATGGCACTTTGCGGTTCATTTGCCTCGCCACGGTGCTGATGCAACCTGAGGATCTTCAACCTGATATGATTCTAATCGATGAACCAGAATTGGGTCTTCACCCTTATGCGATCAATGTTTTAGCTTCCTTGCTACGGGCTGCTTCTGAATCGAAGCAGATTATTGTCTCTACACAGTCGGTGGAACTCCTCAACGAATTTGAGGCAAAAGATGTAATTGTTGCCGATCGCAATGAAGGATGGACACACCTGCATCGACTTAAGCAAAATGATTTGGCAAGTTGGCTGGAAGAATACTCACTCGGCGAATTGTGGAAAAAAAATATCTTGGGTGGGAGACCATCCCGATGATTAGAGTCCATATTTTCTGTGAAGGTCAAACGGAAGAAACTTTTGTACGTGAAGTCCTATACGAACATTTTCGGCGGATGGATATCTGGGTGAATCCAATTATTTTACGAACGAGTAAACATGGCAAAGGTGGCATCACCTCTTACATGAAGGTCAAACCACAGATTGAAATTAAATGTAAAGAAGATCCCAAAGCTTGGGTCACAACACTATTAGATTTTTACGGATTATCAGATTTTCCAGGAATGTCATCAGGTATTGGTTCTTCATCAATCGAGCGGGCAAAGATAGTTGAACAAGCATTTCAGATCGATATCGCACAACCTAATTTTGTTGCTCATATTGTGATTCATGAGTTTGAAGGACTTTTATTCAGCGCCCCAGAGGCATTCACAAACTGGTTTGCTCCAGAATCAACAAGTGAGTTAATCGGTATTCGGAACAGTTTTGATTCACCCGAGCATATCAATGCTGGACTGAAAACAGCCCCTTCCAAGCGAATTCTCGGTATATGCAGCAACTATGAGAAAGTGCTCCATGGCTCCCTAGTTGCTATAGATATGGGCTTAGACATAATTCGACGAGAGTGTGCATATTTTAATGGTTGGGTAGAACGCATTGAAGCACTCGCCAAAATTGGTCTTTGATTGTGAAAATATTGATCGCAAGTAAAAGTGACGATCGATTAATAGCAAGGAATTGGTAAGATTTAATGCCTAGATAGTTTTTGTATTTAAGTTTCCTATGCGTACTCATTACTGTGGCGATCTCAACGCCGAACATATTGGCAAAACAGTTAGCATCTGTGGTTGGGTCGATCGTAGGCGGGATCATGGTGGCGTGATTTTTCTGGATTTACGCGATCGAACTGGAATTGTCCAGATTGTCAGCGATCCTGTGCGTACACCCGACTCGTATCAGATTGCGGGGGAGATGCGGAATGAGTATGTCGTGCAGATTACGGGGAAAGTGACGGCACGCCCGACCGATTCTCTGAATCCGAAACTGGCGACAGGTGAAGTCGAAATTTATGCCGAGTCGGTTGTCTTGCTTAACGCCGTGCATAAGTCTTTGCCTTTTCTGGTGTCAGATACCGATGATGTGCGTGAAGAGTTGCGGTTAAAATTTCGCTATCTCGATATTCGTAGCGATCGACTCCAAGCAAATTTACGCCTACGTGCAGCCGTCGTCAAAACCATGCGGCGATATTTAGAAGACGAGTGCGGTTTTATGGAAGTGGAAACACCGATGCTGTGCCGCTCTACGCCTGAAGGTGCGAGAGATTTCCTCGTTCCCAGTCGGGTTAATCCCGGTCAATGGTTTGCGTTGCCGCAGTCGCCGCAGTTATTTAAGCAATTGTTGATGGTGGGTGGTTTCGATCGATACTATCAAATCGCTCGTTGTTTCCGCGATGAAGATTTACGCGCCGATCGACAGCCTGAGTTTACGCAGCTCGACATGGAAATGAGCTTCATGTCCCAAGAAGAAATTCTTACCCTGAATGAGAACTTGTTGCGGCAGATTTTTCGTGAAATCAAGGGGATTGAACTTCCTGCTTTCCCGCGCATGACTTACGCTGAAGCCATGGATCGCTATGGCTGCGATCGACCCGATACCAGATTTGGTTTGGAGTTGGTGAATGTCTCCGATCTATTTGCGAACTCTGGGTTTAAGGTATTTGCCAATTCGATCGCTCAAGGCGGGATCGTCAAGGCTCTGCCAATTCCGAATGGAGACAGTGCGATTTCCAATACACGAATCAAGCCCGGTGGGGATTTGGCGAATTTGGCGGCGCAGTACGGTGCGAAGGGATTGGCTTACATTCGGGTGCGTGAAGGTGGAATCGATACAATTGGAGCACTCAAAGATAGCCTCTCCGAAGCCCAGATCGCGACTTTATTAGAACGTACTGGGGCACAGCCTGGGACTTTGATTTTGTTTGGTGCAGGTGACAAATCGATCGTGAATGAATCGCTGAATCGGGTACGTTTGGCACTGGGACAAGAACTCAACTTAATTGCTCCCAATCAGGTGAATCTGCTTTGGGTGACTGACTTCCCAATGTTTGGGTGGAATGCAGGTGAGCAGCGATTGGATGCGATTCATCATCCTTTCACAGCACCGAATCCAGAGGATATGCAGTCTGACTCCGAGCAACCGTTCACGACTGAGACTCGCGCTCTGGCTTACGATATTGTGTTTAACGGGATTGAGATTGGTGGCGGTTCGCTGCGGATCTACAAGCGGGAAGTGCAAGAAAAAGTATTCGCGGCGATCGGGCTATCCCCAGAGCAAGCGCGTGAGAAGTTTGGATTCTTATTGGAAGCCTTTGAGTACGGCACACCTCCTCATGGTGGGATTGCCTTTGGTTTAGACCGATTGGTGATGCTTTTGGTGGGAGCCAATTCGATCCGCGATGTAATTGCTTTCCCAAAAACCCAGCAGGCTAGGGATCTTCTCACCGAGGCTCCTTCGAGTGTAGATGACATCCAACTCAAGGAACTCTATGTCAAGTCTGTGCCACCTGAGAAGAGCAAGTAATAAGCTCTGATCTTGTCCCACCACGATGTCTGATTTATGAATAATGACTTGGTTAATGGAAAACCAATAGTTAATTTAGGAGTTTTAGCAATGAAAGCTAGTGAGATTTCGAGACGAGGCTACCAAGCTCTGATTCAAGAATTAGGCTATGCAGGTGCTGCAAGATTTTTACTGAGGTTTGAATCTGGTTCTGGTCACTATACAAAAGATCGTCATCAGTGGTTAGAGCAGTTGACAATAGAAGATTTTCGATCTTTTGTGCGTCAGAAGCAAGAAAAAAATAATGCGTCAACATGAACGAAATGGCTTGA
>JARCMB010000043.1 GCA_030248825.1 Pseudanabaenaceae cyanobacterium MP8IB2.15
GCAAGTAACTCCTCAATACCATCACGCAAAGATTCATGTACAGCAAAGTGCTCAGGCGAATGTCCTTGATCTTCTAGGAGATCGGCTAGTTCTGTGTCTTGGTTATCACCAATCCGCAAATCCAGTGACACTGGCTGACGTGCCAGCGATAAGCATTCACGTACCTGCTCGGTTTTGATATCCAGAGCCGTTGCAACTTCAGCCGTGGTCGCAACTCGACCAAGCACCTGAGCCAAATGACGCTGGGCTTTTTTGATCTTATTTAGCTTTTCGGTAATGTGGACTGGCAGACGGATCGTGCGGGCTTGTTGGGCAATCGCGCGGGTAATTGCCTGCCGAATCCACCAGTAGGCATAAGTGGAAAACTTAAAGCCTTTAGTGGGGTCGAACTTATCAACCGCACGCTCTAGTCCTAATGTGCCTTCTTGCACTAGATCTAACAACTCAAGGTTACGTTTCTGATATTTCTTTGCTACCGAAACCACAAGCCGCAAGTTGGCTTCAATCATTTTGCGTTTGGCTCTTGTACCTTGGCTAAAAACTTCATCCAAAGTATTAGGGGTCAGCCCTGACGATTCTGCCCATTCTTGCTGGGTTGGTAAGCGGTCATTTTGCAGCGAAAAATTTTCTTGAGTTGTAACTAGATGCATCATTTGCTGCACCTGTTTACCGAAAATAATCTCTTCTTCGTTCGTAAGTAAGGGAATCTTACCAATCTCATGCAGATAGGTACGCACCATGTCAGCAGACAAGCCTACCTGCTTTGTAGATTGTCTGGCACTTGGCTTTGAGGTCTGGGTCAGTTTTTGCTTAGACATAGTTATGACTCTCTACTGAACTCTCTACTGAACTCGTTAATGCAAATCCAGAAGACCGAGGCAAGGTGACTAGGTAATTAGACTCACAAAAGTTTAAGTTTTGTAAACTTAATCAACTCATTAATCAATTGTCTCTGACTAATCATTTATGATGAAGGATTAAGTCTTGGTTAGGGTACTTCCAGATTAAATATTATTACAGATTAATTTCAAAAGTCAAAGAACGGTTTTTACTACTCCTCCTATACTTTTTTTAGCTAACAAGTACACCCAGAGTTGATCTAAGGATAGTTAGTTAGAAATTAGAAAGACTATATTCTTGAAATCCTCCTAAAAACCAATTCTCTAGAAAGAAAATTTAAGAAGTCCTTAATATTGCCAAGTGAGATTTTTTCTATCTCTTATACGAAATTACTGATTAACTAGATTTATCTGACTAGCAAATTTGGCTTTTGGTTCAAGCTAACAATCCACTAGTCAACAAATTTTGCGGCAAAAACTCTACTGGTTCTGGGCAATGACGTAAATCGCTACATTTTTGTGCCAGATTCAAATGTTAAAATTTGTCAACTTATCATCTATTTCTTGCAGGAGAATATTCAGTGGCATATGCAGTAACTTTAGTTCGGGGTGATGGGATCGGGCCAGAAGTAGCAAAGGCTACGCAAACTGTTGTCGATGCCACTGGCGTAAAAATTGACTGGACAGTTGTAGATGCTGGTGTAGACGTAATGGAGCAGTACGGTACACCTCTGCCAGAACATGTACTGGAGTCGATCCGTACGACCAAAGTTGCGATTAAAGGCCCAATTACCACCCCAGTTGGTTCAGGGTTTCGCTCGGTTAATGTGGCAATTCGGAAAGAGCTAGATCTTTATGCCAATTTGCGTCCTGCCAAGTCGATCGAAGGTGTAAAAAGCACATTCAAAGATATCGATCTAATTATTGTGCGGGAAAATACTGAGGATCTGTATGCTGGGATTGAGTTTGAGGTAGGAACAGAAGCTGTAGGGAAAGCTAATCAGTTTTTGAGCGAACTATCGGGTAAAACGATTCGAGCCGACTCGGCAATCGGGGTTAAGCCAATCTCCGATTTTGGCAGCAGACGTATTGTCAAGTTTGCATTTGACTATGCCCGTGCCAACGGACGCAAGAAAGTGACGGCGGTGCACAAAGCCAACATTATGAAATTTACTGATGGCTTATTTTTGGAAGTCGCTAGGGATGTGGCAAAGGACTACACCGATATTGAGTTTGAGGATCGGATTGTTGACAATATGTGTATGCAGTTGATGCAAAAACCTGAACTTTACGATGTTCTGGTGTTGCCAAATCTCTATGGCGATATTGTGTCTGATTTGTGTGCAGGGATGATCGGTGGTCTGGGTGTGGCTCCTGGCGCAAATATTGGGACTGATATGGCTGTGTTTGAAGCGATTCACGGTTCTGCGCCTAAATATGCTGGTCAAAACAGAGTCAACCCTACGGCTCTGATCCTTTCTGGGGTAATGATGTTGCGTTATCTCGGTGAAACCAGTGCTGCCGATCGACTTCAACAAGCGGTCGAGGATATCATTGCTGAAGGTAAGCATGTCACCTACGATCTCGCACCTAGCGGCATTACGCCTGTAGGGACACAAGAAATGGCTGAAGCGATCGCCGCTAAACTCGCAAGCTGATCGCTGAAACGATCTAAAGGGGAACATTTGTACCTTTGATTCGACAGACAGATCTAGCAACGGATGTCTTGGAGTATCTTATCGGTTCGATAGTGATTCATATCACTTCGGCTCTAAAGCATAATCACTAAGCTTTCAGCCGCCAGTCACAGTCAAGTCTGCGGCAATGGTTGATAGTAGTAGAGCCTCAGTTAAATCCTAGTTTCGAGGAAAGGACGGTATAAAATGTTTTCCCCTAAATTTGCTAAGTTTAGCCTTGCTTTTGGTGCTGCCTGCCTGTCGATCGTGATGGCGACAACGGCATTAACTAGCTCGGTTGATGCTCAATCCAAAAAATCACGTTACGGTTTGGGATTACCTAAAAGCGGCACAGCTAGCGGTGCAGTCCGAGGTAATGTCCCACTATTGACCCTACTAGCTCCTGAAGATGGAGCAAGAACTTTATCACCTCGACCTACTTTCTATTGGTACATCGCACCAAATTCTCCAAGCGACAAGAATACGCTTGATTTTTACCTGCGTGAAAACTCAACCCAAGAAGCTAAGTCAATTTTTAAAGGACGAGCAGTTTCTGCTAGCAGTGGCTTGTACAAATTAGTTTTACCACCATCAGCACCATCGCTAGAGGTTGGCAAGGCGCGAAGATGGCAATTGCGGTGGCAGAGTGCGGCTGGGGCTTCTGATAATAATGTCAATCTCAATGCCAACATTATCCTTGAGAATCCTACACCCGAAATTGCCAAGGCACTCAGTGC
>JARCMB010000044.1 GCA_030248825.1 Pseudanabaenaceae cyanobacterium MP8IB2.15
CGATCTAGCCTAACCGCCGATCTGGGACATGGTACGGGTATATGTTTGATCGGATGTTTTAATGCCGCGATCGCGTTCTTTAAAGTTGATTTCGGCTTTCAGATTTAGTAACTCTCTCACCTGCTGTCTTAGCGCAACATCATCTTGCCCGCTACGAAGTGAAGTTTTGAGGTCGATTTGTCCCGATTCATTTAACAGACAGGGACGCAGCCAACCATCCGCCGAGAGACGGACGCGATTGCATCGATCGCAAAAACATTCCGACATCTGACTGATAAACCCTAAAGTCCCCTTTGCGTCTGGAATTTGGAACACATCGGCGGGGCCGTTCCCTCGGCAGTTACTTTCTAGTAAACCAAATCGATCGCTAATTTTTGCTCTTAAAGTTGCCGAGTCTACCCAGCCTTTATGGGCAAATAGCTCCGTATTCCCAATCGGCATAAACTCGATAAATCTGACATGCCACGCCCGATCGATGCTCAGAGCCGCTAGATCTAGAACTTCTCGATCGTTTACGCCTGGGATGACCACGACATTTAGCTTTAACGGATCGAATCCTACTTCATGCGCTGCTAAAATCCCCTGCCACACTTTCTGCCAATGGTCGCGCCCTGTAATTTCCCGAAATACATTTCGATCGAGCGAATCGAGACTGATATTAATTCGCCGTAATCCTGCCTCGTAAAGAGGTCGCGCCATATCTTCTAAGAGATAGGCATTAGTGGTGATCGCTAAATCTTCTGTACCTGGCAGAGATGAGATCGCTCGGACTAAATCCACTAAACCTTTACGCAGGAGTGGTTCTCCACCTGTAAGTCGAAATTTATGAAAGCCTAAAGGGATGAAAACCTCGCGTAAAAGCTGAATCAATTCATCATTCGTCAACATCTCTTTCGATCGAATGTAGTCAAACTCTGCACCCTCTGGCATACAGTAGGTACAGCGAAAGTTGCATCGATCGATTAAGCTAATACGCAGATAGTCAACAGTATTCACGGCAGATTCCTGACTTAGTTAAGAAGCTTGTAAATAGCACTGAGACAAATTCGACATCAGATGCGGTAGCTTGTCTGATAGATGTCCGATCATAGTATGGGTAATCGGTAAGCTGTCGATCCCCATTGCCGCGCACAGAAGCATCAGATACAAGATTGAGTACTTAAATACAGAACGTGATTCGGTTCGATCGCTAGGATTTTTGATCAATGCCGCCGCTTTAGCGATGAACTTCACGCCTAGTCCGATCGCACAGACTAGGTAAAACGACCCCATCACATTTAAAGGATAAACCAGTAAAAGCGTTACAGGTAATAACAGCAAGGTGTAATAAAAAATCTGCTTTGATGTCGGAGCATCACCTACAACTACAGGCAACATCGGAATCCCGACCTTAGCGTAGTCATCGCGAATCATCATTGCCAATGCCCAGAAATGCGGTGGAGTCCAGACAAAGATGATCGCAAATAACACCCAAGCTGCCCAACTCAGATCGCCCGTGACGGCTGCCCAACCTACTAGGGGTGGGATCGCGCCTGCCGATCCACCAATCACAATATTTTGCGTACTCGATCGCTTCAACCAACAGGTATAAACGCCAACATAGGTGAGAATGCCAGACATTGCCAGCATTGCCGCCAGTAAATTGGTGAAATAGTAGAGCAACCCAAACGACACCACCGCCAAGGCGATCGCAAAAATCAAGGCATCTCTAGGACTAACTCGCCCCGAAGGTAACGGACGATTGCGAGTCCGCTCCATCAAATAATCAATATCTCGATCGTAAAGGCAGTTAATCGCATTCGCTGAGGCTGAAGCTAAAGCTCCGCCTGCAATCGTTACTAGTAGCAGCAATGGATCGACTTTTCCCTCTGAGGCAATCCACATTGCGCCTGCTGTGGTAATTAGCAACAAAACGATGATGCGGGGTTTGGTAAGTTGATAGTAGCTGAGCAAAACCTCGAAGAGATTCTGATTACGCCTCGGCACGTCTGCGTAAATTAATTCTTGCATTGATTTTCTCCTCTCTAATACTTCTCTTGAGCTATGAGCTTTAGCTGTTAGTGGAAAATAATTCGGAATCTGGTGAGATCGGTAAATCTTGAACTCTAGATACTTGCTGCACCTGAAGTCGATCGCGCCATGCTAAAACGGTAAAAAACACTAAAGTACCCAACAGAGCAGCCCCCACTGCCTGATGCATCACGGTTAAAGGCTCGACTTCAAGTTTTAACTTATAGGTTGTCAGTCCCACTGCGATCTGGGCAAGCAACAGACCACCCACTGTATATGCCAGTCGGCGCAGGAGTGGATGAATCGCAGGCGTGCGATGTGACTTTACGACAACGGCGATCGAAGCCAAACTAGCAGGAACTACGCCCGCCAAATGACTATTCATCACCATACATAAACCGCTATTGGCTAAGCACTGATGTAATGCCCATTGGGATGCCACCAAAGCCCCTAAAATACTTTGCAAATAAACCAGAACTACAGCCCCCAATCCAAGCCAAGGCAAACTATTAGCCGTATCATAAGACTGAAATGGAGTAAGAGTCGCTGCCATCAATAATAGAGTTGAGAAAAATAGCAGTCCCGTACCTAAGTGCGCTGTCACGACATCAAAACGCAATAACTCAGTCACAGTCAGCCCTCCCAAAATTCCTTGCGTCATCACCAGCGTCAGTGCCCCCAGTGCGCCCCAAGGTAACCATTTCGGCAGCAACCTGCGATAAAACCACGATGTAGCGGTAAAGGTAAGAGTTAAAAAGCCGACCACAGATGCCACGACCCGATGAAACCACTCCAGAAATACCTGAAGGTTCATCTGCTCAGCAGGGACGATCGAACCATAGCAGAGTGGCCAGTCAGGGCAAGAGAGTCCAGCATTCATTACCCTTGTTGCACTTCCCAATGCCATCAGAAAAAAAGTGGCGATCGACAAGCTAAACAAAAAGCGGCGTACCAGCACTACTGGCTCAATGGCTTGCTTACCAGAAATATGCTTGTTGGAACAGGAATCAATCATTCAGGATTTCGGTTAACCTCGAAAATTACCCAGTAGGATTGAAATAACAGCTTGATTTCAATGAATGTTAAGAATAACAAAGACCTACTAATTCATTATATTAAGTTAGCTTCATCGGTGACTGGGTATATTTAACAATTTCTTACTGTTAACTTTGGCTGGGGCGAGATCGAGAAACCCAAAATCAGCCAAGAAAGTTACTCCTCGGCTGTCACAAAGATTAATGTGAACTATGGACGGTTTTGGCGGCGATCTTGAAGTCTTTGGCGCATATTCCCTTTAAATTGAGCCATCGTCTGTGCTAGTTGCGTTCTTTGTTGTGGGGTCAAAATTTCGCGCATTGCCAACATTTGTTCAAATTGCAACTTCGCCACTTGCTGCTTAAGATTTTGGACTTGATTAAACTTGCTGCGAATCTGCTCAGTCGAAGCGGTTCCAGCTAAAAGATTCTGGATGTCCTGAGATGCCTGCCGTAGTTGTTGGGTGGAACTTTTGAGCGTATCCTTGTTTCGATCTCGAATTGCCTTGAGTTGCTGCATTTGGGTGTTAGACAAGTTGAGTTTCTTTAATACTTCACCTTGTGGCATATTTTCAAATCGTTGAGCCTGTGATGGTTCGATCGACCCAACCCAAATGGGAGTGCTAAATCCAAGCATTAATGCGGTGGTGGTGAGTAAGCTGAATAATTTATGGTTGAACATGATTTAAGCAGGAACTAGTTATTGATAATTGGTTATTAGTAGTTGATCGGATTCAGACTCTTCGCTGGTTGCGACTGACCAGCCTGTGACCAAAGATGCTTCAATGATCTGACGATCTGTATCGGTGAGTGCAGTCTGGATCGGACGGTTAATCTGCCAGATGATCATGCTGGCTGAGACGATCGAAGCTGGGATCAACCAGAGCCACTTGAAACTCTTCGCCGATGAGATATTTCGGTGAGGTTGAGCTTGATGTTGGATCTGGGCTAGGATACTCTGCTGCAGATCGATCGCAGGTGGTGGGGCAATCGAGCGATGTTGGCGGATAAAAGCGACTAAACGCTGTTCTCGATCTCGATCGAAGTCTTGGTGGTTCATAGTTCGACTCCTTGTGAGTCTAGAAAATTTTTTAAAGCGGCGCGGGCATGAAACAGTCGTGATTTCACCGTACCGACGGGAATACCGACAATTTCGGCGATTTCTTTTTGCGGCAGTCCCTCTAAATCGTGCAGCACCAGAACGGTGCGGTGATCCGAGCTTAATTGCGCTAGACCTCTCTGCACGAGATCTTGGTAATGTATGGTGTTGAGCTGATTGGTTGTGTCGGTGCCATAACTAGGGATGTTTTGTAATTGCGAGTCTTCGACTGAAACCTGACGCGATCGAATTTGGGCATAACTACGCCGCCGATCGGACGCAACATTCCAAGTAATGCGATATAACCAGGTCGTAAACTGCGCGGTCTGGCGAAACTTGGTCAGCCCTTTCCAAGCCCGCAAAAATACTTCCTGTACGAGATCGTCTAATCCATCTGCACCGCAAAGCTGATAGAGCGTCGATCGAACCTTCTGCTGATGGCGTTGATAAAGCCTCCCAAAGCTCTGAGTGTGACCTTTTAAACACAGACCGATCAGGTAAGTATCTGACGCTGGCTGACTCTGGCTTTCCACGATTGCTGACACCACGGCAAACATTTTATCCAAGTTTAAATGTTTAATCTGGATGTTGAGACTTGTCGATCGCGTAAAAGGTTCAAACGATTTAACTCAAAACAAAACTATGACAGAATGAAGCTAACGTAAAGTGCCCAAAATGCAAAAAAGCTATGGTTGCTGTACCTTCTAAATATCGCCATCTACCTACTGCGGAAGAGTTGCCAGATTCCGATGAAACTCCTGTGGATAATGAGCTTCAGAACGACATTCCGAATATTCTGTTGAACTTACTTCGATCGATTTGGGCAGAGCGCACCGATTGGTTTTGGGGTGTGGATATGGGTGTCTACTACGAACCTAACATTGAAGAACCTCAAAAGTCTAAATGCATCGTTCCCGACGGCTTTCTCGCTTTGGGTGTACCAAGATATATTGGTGAAGGTGGACGCTTAAGTTACGTGATGTGGGAAGAGAGCGTACTGCCAATCTTAGCTTTAGAAGTTGTTTCTCATAAATATAATGGTGAATATGATATCAAATTGGCAAAGTATGAAGAATTAGGGATTCTCTACTATGTAATTTATAACTACCTCAGTGGGAGAAGAGGTCTGTATAAAAAACACCAATCTTTAGAAGTGTATAAATTGGTGAATGGGAAGTACGAACTTCTGCCATCAGTCGCCCTGATTCAAGAAAAAGGAGAAGCAATGGGGCAAATGGTGTGGATGCCAGAGATCGGTCTTGGGATTGGTTGCGAACAAGGTGTGCGAGACAATTACCGCCAAGAGTTGGTTTATTGGTACGATCTTCAAGGAATAAGGTATCTAACTGCTGAGGAACGTGCTGAAAAGTCCGAGGAGCGTGCTGACCAAGAGCAACAACAAAAAGAAAGACTGGCTGTATATCTCAGATCGATTGGTATCGATCCCGATCGAGTCTGAATTTGCCCAGATTGTCTTAGGATAAGTTCTAAACAGTTATTCAGCGCGATTCATAGCACCCATGATCAATTCAGCTAACCGTAATACCCTGTGGGCAAGCATTGTCGCGGAGGAATTGGATCGAGCAGGGGTGCGGACAGTTTGTGTTTCGCCTGGGTCGCGGTCTACACCTTTGGCGATCGCCTTTGCCGCGCATCAGAGTTTAAAAGTTTTGGTACATATCGATGAGCGATCGAGCAGCTTTTTTGGCTTGGGATTAGCAAAAGTCACAAAATCACCTGTGGGATTGCTCTGTACATCAGGGACGGCGGCGGCGAACTACTATCCCGCGATTATTGAAGCCTATTACAGTGGGATTCCGTTGATTGTGCTGACTGCCGATCGACCGCCCGAATTGCGTGACTGTGGGGCAGGACAGACGATCGACCAGATACGGTTATATGGCAATCATGTCCGCTATTTTTTTGAAGTGGGAACGCCAGAGATTTCAGGATTTCGGTTGCGGCACTTGAGATCGCTGGTCAGTCGTGCGGTTGGGATTGCAGTCGGTAAAGCTCATACCCCATCGGGCCCAATCCATCTCAACTTCCCATTTCAAGACCCGCTCACGCCTGTAAATTTACCCGACGATGTGCCTGACGATCTTGCCCTGACTCAACCGCTAGCTTGGCAGGGTCGATCGACTGGATCTGCCTATACTCAAACGGTTTCTGGCACGTTGACATTGGGGGTTGATTCGATCGCCACGATCGCTAACCAGATCATCAGTTGTCCTAAAGGTGTGATCGTTGTGGGGATTTGGGCGGGAATTGGCGCAAGAGATGTCGAACTTGAAGCCGCAATCCGCCGACTCGCCGCCGTTACAGGATATCCATTACTGGCAGAATCTACTGGTTTAAATCGTCAAGATGTGATTAGCAGTTATGACAGCTTCTTTCGATCGACACGGTTCCGTAACACGCATATTCCCGATTTAGTCATCCGTTTCGGCGCGATGCCAACATCCAAAAGTTATCAAATTTGGTTAGAAAGCCATATCCAAACTCAGCAAATCATTATTGGTAACGGCAGTAACACCGATCCGACGCATGGGCTGACCCAATCGATTCATGTCGATCCTGTGAGTTTTTGTGAACAACTGGCAAACTATCTCGAAATCTATACGCTACCAGACTGGCAGGACAAGGGCTGGCGAGAATCTTTCCACCAAGCAGAGGTGATTACTAAGGGCGCGATCGCTGAATTTCTCGCTTCGATCGACACTTTATTCGAGGGCAAAGTATTTGCAGAGTTAGCGCATTGGCTGCCTGCATATACACATCTTTTCGTGGCAAGCAGTATGCCGATTCGAGATTTAGATACGTTCTTTCACAATCAACAACCGATCCATGTACTGGCAAATCGTGGGACGAATGGGATTGATGGCATTGTGTCCAGTGCTTTAGGTGCGGCTTGGGGCTGCGATCGACCGATGGTTTTGGTCTGCGGCGATCTGACTTTTTACCATGACTTGAATGGTTTGATGGCAGTAAAAAAGTATCAGATTAACTTAACGATCGTGCTGCTCAACAACGATGGTGGTGGCATTTTCGACCTGCTCCCAATCGCCAATTTCGAGCCACCATTTACCGAACTGTTCTCCACCCCGCATGGCTTAGACTTTGCCCCGATTGTCCAAGCTTACGGCTGTGATTATGTCCAGATTCGGGATTGGCAACATTTTCACACCTGTGTGCTGGACTCGCTCCAACAATCTGGTACTCAAGTGCTGGAGATTAAAACCGATCGACAACTAAACAAGCAATTACATCAACATCTCTGGCAAAGCATTCAGGATTCGATCGACCTTAACCTTTAACATCAACCTTTAACGCCTGCCCCCGCATCGGTTGGGATGATGTATCGCTGCAACAAAATAAAGAAAACTAAAATCGGTAAAATCGAGATCACCGAGCCAGCCGCAATAAGTCGCCAATCTTCGGAAAACGCACTCGCC
>JARCMB010000329.1 GCA_030248825.1 Pseudanabaenaceae cyanobacterium MP8IB2.15
CGAGCGATCGAGGAAGAAGTTTTTGGCTTAATTTCTTCGGTAATGCTAAAAGCTGCCAAACCTTGTAGGGCTTCTCTGGCTGACTGATATCTCTGAGTGTACTGATAACGCACCATTCGAGTCAGAACCATCGCTAATCCATTGCTGACTTTTGCTCGATCGCGCCAGACAATTTCGCCTGTCTCAACATCTGTCGGTAAATCGGTGGGACTATATCCCGTCAGAGCTTTGATCGCCACCATGCCTAAAGCATAGAGATCGCTGCTAAACGCTGGTCTACCCGCACATTGCTCACTGGGCATATAACCTGGCGTGCCAATTGTCACGGTAAATCTCGATTGTCCATTGGAGGCTTCGAGTTGCGTACCAGATTCCTGCAAAGCTTTCACCGCGCCAAAGTCAATCAACACTAACCTGCCATCTTTTTTACGGCGAATTAGATTATCTGGTTTGAGGTCGCGATGGATCACTCCCTCAGCATGGACAAATTCTAGGATACCCAACACATCCTTTAAAATCCCTACGACTTCTGGTTCAGATAGTTGTCGATCGCGTATTGGCTCGGTTGAAACCTTTGCTAGGGAACCAGTTGTATCTTCTGGTTCGTCGGGTGATTGTTCTGACTGAATTGGCTTAAATTCATCATAGAGAGACTTGCCCTCGATAAATTCTTGGACGAGAAAAAATTGCTGGGCTTCTTCAAAATACGCGAGAAGTTGAGGTATTTGGTCGTGTTTACCCAACTTTTCTAAGGTTTCTGCCTCAGTGTTAAATAGCCTTCTGGCTTCGCGAATAAATCCTGGATCGTCACTAGCAGGCATCAACTGCTTGACTACACACACAGGGTTTCCTGGTCGGCGCATATCTCGCGCAATGAATGTGCGCCCAAATCCCCCTGCGCCCAGAGTCTTAATCAGTTTGTAGCGTCCATCTAATACTTTTGGTGCCATGACGATCGCCAGCTTTTAATTGACAGTCTAATTCTATGCAAAAATCAGCCGCCTGTCTGTATTTATTGATAAACTTTAGTGATATTTACTATACTCATAGACTTGCCTTGGCTAAGTTTTATGGCTCAAATTAATTTACTCAATACTCGAACCACAACTTTTGGTGATCTAATAGGTAACGGCAAGATCTATCAAGTCCCCCCATTCCAGCGTGACTACTCTTGGGATGAAGAGAACTGGGAAGACCTATGGCAGGATATACTCGTACTCCATACCGATCCTAATGCTAGTCACTACATGGGAGCACTTGTATTACAAAATTCTGCTACTTCCGATCGAGAATTTAAGATCATCGACGGTCAGCAGCGTTTAGCCACTCTTAGCATTATTTCGATCGCTATAATTGAAAAGATTCAACAGCTTGTGGAGCGGAATCAAGATCCTGAAGCCAACCAAGAGCGACAGGAAATCCTCAAACGCACTTACTTGAGCGATCGAGACCCGCGATCGTTGCGTTATTCCAGTAAGCTACTGTTAAATCAAAATAACGAGGCTTTCTACCAAAGCAACCTGATTAATCTCAAAAAACCACATAATATTCGGTCTCTATCAAAATCAAATCAGCTTTTACGGCTGGCTTTTGAATACTTCTCTAAACAGCTAGAAGAAATTCCAGATGTGATTCAAGACGGTGAGAAATTGGCAACATTTTTAACAGATACAGTTGCTAAACGATTATTATTTATTCAAATTAATGTTGAAGATGAACTAAATGCCTACACCGTGTTTGAAACTCTAAATGCGCGTGGAATAGAGCTAAGTTCAACAGACTTGCTCAAGAACTATTTATTTTCACTGTTTCAGGGCCCAGACGATCTAAAAGAATCTCAACGTCAATGGCGGCGAATTACCGACACAGTGCAAATGGAGAAATTCCCTGAATTTCTGCGTTATTATCTTAGTCTTAAACATTTTAGAGTAAGACGTGAGCGTCTATTTAAAACGATTCGGGAATCCGTCAAAAACCCTCCGCAAGCATTTGAATTACTCGATCGACTTGAGAATTACAGCAGTCTGTTTATCGCTCTCGGCAACTCTAATGATGAATTTTGGCGTGATACTCCCGAAAATCGTCAATATATTCGTGAACTTGAGTTATTTAGAGTAAAACAAGCATATCCCACTCTTTTCGCGGCTCATCAAAAATTTTCTAGTGAGGATTTTACCCGTTTATTGAAGCTTGTCACAGCGTTTTCCTTTCGGTATACAGTCGTAAGTAGCCTCAATCCCAGTGAATTGGAAACCTTCTATAACAAGATCGCGATCGCAATTACCAAGGATGAAATTAAGTCTCCACAGCAGGTTTTCCAAATACTAAGTCCAGTCTATGTCCCAGATCGAAAATTTATACAGGACTTTTCTTTGCTCTCAATTCCCACAAAAGGGCAAAAGAAAAGACTGGTGAGATATATTCTTTGTAAGTTAGAAACAGATGCATCAAAGATAGAAGTAAACGAGGATAGTTTTACGATCGAGCATATTTTACCCGAATCGCCTACCGATAGCTGGCAACAATCCTTCACTGATGCTCAAACCGAGGAAATGGTATATCGCATCGGTAACTTAATCCCTTTAGAACCTGCTTTTAATCGGGTAATCGGCAATGAGAACTACTCAATTAAGCAAGAAAAATATCAGCAGAGTATTTACACTTTACCTAAAAAAATTACGGCGGAAGAGTGGACTCCAGACTCTTTGGCATTGAGGCAGAGAGATTTAGCCAGACGAGCAGCTCATATCTGGAAATCTGACTTTCTGACCTAGAATTTTAATTCGTGCTTCGATCGACACAGTGTTTCAAAAATCTCTCAGCTAAATGTAGTTGTGCGCCGAAATGGAGATGTGTGTAGGAAGCATGGACTCGATCGAATTGCCAGCCTTCAGGTGAGAATTGGAGATGGGAGTCATATCCCTGAAGTTGATATAAAGGGTGATTTGGTAGATCTGTTAAACATGAACGGTGAAATTCGTGTCCCCAGACTCGATCTCCTTTCTTTACTAGGGAGCTATCTTTTAACGCTGTAGCTTGCCGATAGCCAAGAGTTAAACGGTTTCCCATCACGGCGGTTGTAGGGAAAATACCCACCATGGGATAAGATTTCTGGGCAAAATCGACG
>JARCMB010000045.1 GCA_030248825.1 Pseudanabaenaceae cyanobacterium MP8IB2.15
AGGTAATCCCAATTGCGCTAAGACGGAAGTATCTTGCAGTTCGATGAGCGAATGGATGATACTCTGTGGGTGGATCACAATCTCAATATGGTCATAGTCCACACCAAAAAGATAATGAGCTTCGATTACTTCCAATCCTTTATTCATTAGAGTGGCTGAGTCGATCGTAATCTTGCGTCCCATTGACCAGTTGGGATGTTTGAGCGCGTCTTTCACGGTGACGCTACTGAGCTGCTCTACAGTCAAGTCGCGGAACGAGCCACCCGAAGCGGTTAACAAGATCCGTTTGAGTCCACCTGCTGGCACACCTTGCAAGCACTGAAAAATTGCCGAATGCTCCGAATCTGCGGGAAAGATCTTAACGCCATACTTCTCCACGAGTGGCATCACGACTGGCCCCGCCGCGATCAGGGTTTCTTTGTTCGCCAGCGCAATATCTTTTCCTGCTTGAATAGCGGCGATCGTCGGCAACAGCCCCGCACAACCGACAATCCCAGTAACCACGAGTTCTGATTCGCCATAAGCTGCGACAGTTTCAACCCCTTCTGCGCCAGATAAAAGCATTGGTTGAATATCGAGGTCAGCGATCGACTCTTTGAGTTCATTGAGCTTATTGGGGTTAGCGATCGACACAATTTCAGGTCTAAATTTACGGATCTGTTCCTGAAATAGCTCAACATTACCACCCGCCGACATCCCCACCACTCTAAACCGATCTGGGTACTGTGAGACAATATCGAGGGTTTGCGTCCCAATCGAGCCAGTAGAGCCAAGTAGAGTAATAGGTTTCATATGAGTTTCAAGTTTAAATCACATGATTATCTCACCTTACGCGATCAAGAGTCGTGATGTCTCCAAATGTTTGAGTAGAGTTCCCACTGGCAAAGCTCCCTTGATATGCTGCCAAGGCAGGATTCGATCGACTGACCAAGTTTGATGCACGTAACGATCGAGTGGAGGAATCTGTCCACGTAACTCCTTGAAGGCTCTTTTGTACATACCGTCACTGGGAACTTCGCCACCACTGTAGTCATAAACCAGTCTGAGTAGTCTGCCGATCCGTCGATCGCCACGCGAAATCACTGCTTGGATTGCCGAGTCTTTATAGCTTTCGGGGCGGAAATCAATTCCTTTAGGGGCAAGTCGCTTTTGCAGATATTTCAGTTTTTTGTCGGCACTAGAATCAACTCCGATCCACTGCCAAGGTGTGTGCGCTTTCGGGACAAAGGTACTACAGCCAAACGAAATCCTCAACTTAGGGGCAGTCTTTTTAAGCGTGAGTAACATCTCAATTGTTCGATCGATATCATCATCAGTTTCTCCAGGAACCCCAGCCATCCCATAAAGTTTTAACGCACTCAATCCACCTGCTTGGGCATTCACGGCAGCTTGCAAGATCTGATCGTTAGTTAATTTTTTGTTGATAATCTCGCGTAACCGTTCGGAACCACTTTCAACCGCGATCGTTACCGATCGACTATCACGACTAGAAAGCGTCTGCGCCAGTTTAAGCGTGAGTGTATTCGTTCGCACCGAAGCCAGACTTAAGCGCACGGAATCGAATTCTGGTCGAGCGATGTAGTCCAATAAAGTATCAAATTCGGGATGTTGCGTGATCGATGCGCCCAATAATCCCAAACGGTTTGTGACTTTCAATCCTTTGTCGATCGACGGAATTAAACTCTCCTCTGCACTAGGAGTCCGAAACGGCAAAGTCAGATAACTCGCCAAACAAAATCGACACATCTCAGGGCAACTCCGCACCACTTCCACCATGTAAATATTCTCCCACGCCGCTTTTTCGGTAACGACGGTCGAAGCTGAGAGCGTATTTCCTTTATAGGTTTGCTTCTCGATCGTGGCTGGAGTTTGGGGATCGATCGGCTGAATTGACGTAATCTCTCCGTCATCACTAGCGTAGGTCACAACATAGAGACTGGGAACATAGATGCCTGGAATTTGAGAGAGTGTGTGCAACTTTTCGGCACGACTGGCATGACGCACAGTTTGATAAGCCGCCAGCATATTCCCAATCAGATCTTCGCCATCTCCCAGCAAGATAAAATCAAACCAATCAGCGAACGGTTCAGGGTTTGCCGTCAAGACTGGCCCACCACCAAAAACTAGCGGATGGTCATCAGTTCTAGTTTGACTAGAAATCGGCACTTCCAATCGATCTAGGGTTGTGAGAATATTGACAAAATCTAATTCCCATGAAAAAGAGAAAGCTAATAATTCAGGTTCCCTCGGTATTGGCTCATGTCCATCCATAAACCAGCGACTCACCTCAACTTCAGGGCGGGTTGCCAGATTTGCCCACACCACCTGATATCCCAAACTCGTAATTCCCACCGTGTAAGTATTTGGGAAGGCAAAAATTACCTCGATCGCATCGGGATTTGGTGTAGTAGGTTCAAATAGGAGTTTTTCGGAATCGAAGAGATTAGGCACAGAAATTTGCAACAGAGAATATGAGCGTTCAGATCGAGATCGGCTTAAAATTCACAGCTTCACTTGACCATTGATAATCGTGCGTCGATCGCAGATAATTTAGCAATGCTTAACCAGAGTACCAAAATTATCGTGCTTGATGACGACCCCACGGGTTCGCAAACTGTTCACAGTTGCTTGCTACTGACCCGTTGGGACGTGGAAACCTTAAGACTAGGCTTGGCTGACGATTCGCCGTTGATGTTTGTGCTGACGAATACTAGGGCGATCGAACCACAGGCAGCAGCAGCCGTAACAAAAGAAGTTTGTCATAACCTCAAGATCGCGCTAGAAGCCGAGCAAATCGATGATTTTGTAATCGTTAGTCGCTCTGACTCCACTTTGCGCGGTCATTACCCGATCGAAACCGATTCGATCGCCGCAGAATTAGGCCCATTTGATGCTCACTTTCTTGTCCCTGCGTTTTTTGAAGGTGGTCGCACAACTCGCAACAGCGTGCATTACCTGCTGGTGGATGGCGTAGATACACCCGTGCATGAAACCGAGTTTGCCAAGGACTCGGTGTTTGGCTACAGCTACAGCTATTTGCCCGATTATGTCGAACAAAAGACTAAAGGTAGAATTCTTGCTACTGAGGTCGAGCGTTTTTTACTGGCACAGGTGCGAGTCGGTTGTCGCGATCGATTGATGCGTTTACAAAATAACCAATGCTGTGTGGTTGATGCCGAGATTCAATCTGACCTTAACCATTTTGCCAGTGATGTGTTGGCGGTTGCGGCAACGGGTAAGCGATTTCTGTTTCGCAGTGCGGCGAGTTTGATTACAGCTTTGGCTAAACTTCCACCTCAGCCCGTCCCAGCGATCGAAATGTCGAAATATTTGCGTTTCGATCGACCAGGCGTGGTAATCGTGGGTTCTCACGTCAAAAAAACCACTGAACAACTCGAAAAACTCTTGCAAGTAGAAGGTGTGGTTCCTGTCGAGATTGATGTGGCGCGACTGATCGGAGATGATGGCAAGCAAGCTGCGCTGATTTTGGCTGAAACTTGTAAGTCGATCGAGCAAATCCACGCTTCCGACAAAACT
>JARCMB010000330.1 GCA_030248825.1 Pseudanabaenaceae cyanobacterium MP8IB2.15
ATCGACAATGGGCTGACCACCAACACCATCATCGTCAATAATGTTAATGACAACTCTTTGCGAACCACCAGAGAAAGCTCCATTAACACTATCGATCGAGATCGAAAAGCTCTCAGATAATTCAACATCAGTGTCGTTGATAATCGGAATTGTGATTGGAAAACTAATTGGCGCAGTAGTGGCTGGGAAAACTTGCGTCCCAGCGGAAACGCCAATATAGTCTTGACCGTCAACCGCAGAGTTATTATTAACACTCGTTCCAGAGCCACCTATCGTACTGTAGGTAACGCTGATTTGAGCACCAGGTGCAGTAGCCCCACTAAAGAAATATGGAATCGTTACCGATCCCTGACTTTCACTGACATTGATAACTGTGGTAGTACCAAACCCTACAGTACCAAACACTTTTGTAGGATCTCCACCGTCATTATCCGCAATTCTGACTACTGCGGCGGTCTGCCCAAGATCGGTATTGGCAAAGGCCACACCAGTAAAATTGAGGCTAAAGCTTTCAGAGGCTTCAGAAGCGAAATCGTCAGTTATGGGAATATTGAATAGAAAGGTCTGTGGAGTAGTAAGACCGTAGCGAGGAATATTTGCCTCGAGGCCAAAAGTAACATTAGGGTCAAGTGTATCGCCATCACCGTTTAGATCGACCCCAAAATCTGCTGTCTGATCGCCAAAAAATCTAGTTTCATTGATGCGCGTATAGTCGAAACCGCCTAGCGCAGTCCCACTAGTATCTACAATCGTAAATCTCTTCAGCCCTGGAGAGAATATATTTGAGGTTCCTGCGTAGAAAACAGTAACTTGAACGAATGGACTTCCTTCAGCGGTATCATATACAGCTTGCGAGAAAGTAAGTGAACCATCATTTATTGCCATAAAATTACAATCCTCACATTAAATTAGTTGAAACTGGCTTTGAGAGTTGTGAGCTTACCAGAAATGAAAGCATACTAGCCTAAAAAATCACATTACTGCATCATTTTTACGAGAATCTATTTACTAATTTGCCACACAATTTATATCCCTAGTCGCAGCTTGAATTGCAGTTTTATGCACTTCTAACCCATGTCTATCAAAAGTTCTGAAACTGGTAGCTATTAACTTGTACACCTGAGTTTGTATTAGAGCTGGTGAAGTTGATATAGCTCTAATAAATTTGAAGATGCTTACTCTTAAGCGGGGTTTGTGTCGCTCTAAAATGCCAATTTATTTACCATGAAACCTTAAATTAAAAAATTTATGATTTCAGGCGGGCTGACTCTAGCACAGAGTGTACTTAATCGTCAATCATCAGTTACACAACTCCTACATATGTAAAGTTAGAAGAGCCAAGATCGAGGCTGCCAGGAGCAATCCCAATCAAAATCGCAATTAGTTCGCTTCCACCACCTTGGTTGATAAATAGACCCGCTCCAGAAGGTAAGCCAACTGGCGAAGAACCGAGAAAATAGGATGGGCCAGTTTTTAACTGAATTCGATCGGTTCCTGGCGTGAAATCTCGGATTTCGGCATAGTCACTTGTGCCTGGAAGTGAGGTATTGGTGTCATCGTAATAGGGAATGATGCTATCACCAAGCACAAAAACATCTCTACCAGCACCGCCGATCAGCGTGTCAATCTCTCCTAAACCTGGAGCTAGGCTTGAAGCACTGACTCCAGTCAGGACATCATCACCCAAATCGCCCGACACATAGTCATTACCGAGATCGCCCGACACACTGTCTTCATTTTGACCACCATAAACAGTGTCATTGCCTTTGCCGCCATAAACAATGTCATTGCCATTGTTGCCGTTTACGATGTCATCACCTCGATCGCCATAGACAAAATCGCTATCTTTGCCGCCAGAAACAATGTCGTTATCTTGACCGCCATAAAGCGTGTCGTTGCCTTGGTTACCGTTGAGCTGATCGTTGCCCTGGTTGCCAAACTCCAAATCGTTACCGTTAAAGCCAAACACGGTATCATCTCCACCACCTGCGGCAATCGCATCGCCAACGTCAGTGAGATTAAATAATTCGCCAGCATCAGTGCCAGTGATAAAAGTGTTAGAGAAAGATGGGAATGGATTCACAATTGGAGTAGGGCTAGGTGATGGGCTGGGGCTAGGAGAACCAGGAGTGGGTGATGGACTGGGTGAAGGGTTTATGCCTGTGACTGTAGTATCGATCAAGATACTGTTGTTAGTCTCGTTAAATTCTACGATCGCATTATTCGGATCGACGACAGCATTATTGACAAGACTATTGACTGCACTGCTGGGTATGCCAGTAATCACAAAATCAGCACTACCACCAGCCGCAATAGTTCCACCCGAAAAAGTCACGACATTACCAGCTTGATTAACCGTAAAGCCACTGCCTCCAGTTGCGGTAATGTTTGTCAAACTTACAGGGAGCGTGTCTTGCACAACTACTCCCGTAGCATCAGCAGTACCTATGTTGCTAACTTTGAGGTTGTAGGTCAACGTGCTTCCTGCGGCGACTGGGTCTGGGCTATCAGTTTTAGCGATCGCCAAATCTGGTGCAGACACAGTAGTTGTCTCTGAAAAAGTATTATTGTTTTCGTTCGACTCAAAACTGATATCGTCTGGGTCTACCACTACGGTATTCGTGACTGTGGGGACGCTTGATATGGCTTTAGCCGCAATGGTCAGTGTCGCACTTGCACCTGCTGCCAAACTGCCACCTGTAAAGTTAACAACATTACCTGTGACGCTAGACGTAAAACCGCCGCTCACAACAGTCGGAATGATATTAGTAAAACTAGCGGGCAGGGTATCCCTTACCTCAACATCTGTCTCTTCGAGAGTACCAATATTTGAAACGGTAATTGTATATGTGACCGTGTCGCCTAACTTAACTGGATCGGGACTGTCAGTTTTTGAAACAATTAAGTCAGGATCTCCACTGGTAAAGCTGCCCGCTTGGATAAACACGGCTGAATCCAAGATTGAGTCTGCCGTATCTGCGATCGCCAGCCTAATTGTATTATTAACGCCAGGCGTAACGGCTGCTCGCGCCCTTAATACCGTAGTAAAACCATCAAATTGAGTTCCAAAAGGAGTAGTTGGTCCTAGGTCACCAAAATCATTGTTTTTAAATCGGTTAGAATTCGTGCCTGTGTTAACAGTTTTAATCGACACAGGACTGCTGGTGCCAGGAATCAACGCAATATTCGTGCCATTTAAAAAGAAGGCAAAAACATCGTTGAAGACAGCAGGTACAAATTCGTTGTACTCTTCCGAAGCAAATACATACCTAAAACTCAGAGTGCTTTGAGTCGGAACAAAGTCAAATTGCAGGATTGACGCATCAAATGTAGTAGCACTAACGATTGCATTGAGGGCAGCATCGCCACCAGTTCCATTATTAGTGCCTGCGCTATCGGAGTTGTTAGGTCCTGCGGCATTAGCAATATTGCCAGAACTAAGAATTACCCCCGTATCGATACCGATATCTTCACTCAGACCGCCAATGAAAGAGCCACCTGCAACATTGGCACCTGTAAAAGTGATGTTATTAGCAGTAATACCCACACCTAGCAACGAGTTCACAAGTTGTAGTGGAGTAGTGATACTTAGATTTGTTGTTGTTAAAGCCATAGTTCTTTACCTTGAGAAATTTTAGAAGAGATTGAGACAGTCAAAAGCGATTAAAAATGTTATGTTCATCGCCGATCGAAGATTTAGCCAGATCCAACATCAAGTGCATGACTGACGGGATTGAGGCTAAAGCTCAGACCTCTTCTGTTTGCAGTAAAACCGTAAAGAACTCTCACATTCACACCACTACCGCCTATAAATTTTGTTAAAGGGGCTTGCATAACTACTCAATCTCCTCACATCAGAACATGAGCACTAAATCCTGACTGTTATACCTAAGTAAAGGCAGCCATAAAAAGCAATGCTGTTTTAAGGAAAAGCTCCTTGTGAACAGACAAAACATAGCGCGTAGTGTATGATCACGGCTCGATAAAGTCAATGAATTAGCAATTTATTTATTTCTTGGTATGCTTATTCCTGAAAAACTTTTAACGAAAAGGCATAGCGTAAAGTAATCCGCCTTTTTGCCAGCTTGTGTTTAAGCCGCGAGACAAGCCCAGTGGTTCCAAATTGCGAGTGTAAATATCGCTGTAACTGCCAACCGATTTTAGAACTTGGGTTGTCCAGTCGGGGTCTAGACCAAGCTTGATCCCCAAAGCTTCAGATCTGCCAAGAAAACTAGTGATTTCAGGATCGGTTGAGTCTTTAAAAGTGGCAAGGTTTTTTTGATTAATGCCCAATTCTTCAGCGTAAAACGTGGCATAAATTACCCAACTCACGACATCGCGCCATCGATCGTCATTCCCAATTACCGCAGGGCTGAGTGGTTCTTTGGTTAGCATCACATCCAAAATCTGGTGTTCGGTTGGCTTCGGTAGCTTACTCCGCCAGATCGATAGTTGAGATTTATCCGCAGAAATTACGCTACATCCGCCCTTAGTATAAGTACTCAAAGCTTTGTCAGGATCGGAAGGCATAGATGTAAATGAAATATCGAGTTTCTTAGAGATCTCAGTTAGTTTTGCGGCGTTTGCACCCGTTTCAACGCAGACATTTTTACCTTCGATCGAATCAATTTTTTGCGTCGATCGATCTTTAGCGGCTAACTTCACCATGAGGCCCTGACCGTCAAACCAAGTTGTGGGCATAAAACTAACATCGTTTTCGGTATCACGACTCAACGTCCAAGCTGTGTGATGCAACAATACATCGATTTCACCACTTTGCAGAGCTGTAAATCTTTGCTGTGTGGGGATGGCTTGGTAATCTACAGCTTTGGCATCTCCTAAAACTGCGGCGGCGATCGATCGACAAAAATCTACATCAAATCCACTCCATACCCCTTTGTCATCGACATAGCTAAATCCAGGTAATTTACCATTTAGTCCACAGATCAGCTTGCCCCGCGTTTTGACTCGCTCTAATACGCCACCATTTTTTGCGGTAGATTGGGCAGTCGCAGTGGGACTTGGTAATGTTACTGGCTTGGTTATTTCAGGCGAGAAGATCTGACAACCAGCCGAAAGTAATGCCAAGGCAACACTCATAAGTCCAACCGATTTCGGGATTGACCAGTTCATTTGATTTTATTCACTAAGCAGACGCAGATTGTAGCAGTTCCATCCATCTGTGCCGAAATGCTAATCTAGAGCTATATTCGTCAAGAATTTTGGGCAAGGAATGTGTGAACATGAGCAAGTTCGATCTAAAACATACTATAGCTGGCAGTTTGGCTGTGATAGCTTTGAGCTGCTCCATTCAAGGCTCGGCTTCTGCTGGAAATATAATTCGTCAGGCACTCCCCGATCTGACTGCGGCAATTAAGCCCGATCTCCCATCTTTAGATCCAGCAATGATGCTGGAAGATGGCTCGGTTGTGCGATTAGTTGTAAAACTCGGACAACGTCGCGTATTTGTCTATCAGGGCGATGAACTGAAGGGAAATTTTCCTGTTGCGGTAGGTAGAGCAGGCTGGGAGACACCCAAGGGAAATTTTAAAGTGCTGAATATGGAAAAAAATCCAGCTTGGAAAAACCCTTGGACTGGTGATGTGATTAAGGCAGGTCGGGATAATCCAATGGGCGAAAGAGCGATCGATTTTTGGACTGATGGACGTGTATTCGCGGCATTTCACGGTACGACGAATGAGTCTTTAGTTGGACAAGCTGTTTCGCACGGTTGTATCAGAATGCGAAATGCTGACATCCGCATCATGTATGACATGGTCAGTATGGGCACACCTGTGATCATTGAACCTTAGACAAACCCTTAGACAAATCCTAAACAAATCCAAACAAAAAAATACCCCTCTGCATAAAGCAAGAGGGGCAAGAATCTTAGATCGAAAACAAATTACCAAGTACGAGGTACTGGTTGTTGTTCGATTACAGGGGCGGGCAGAGGAGCAGGTAGGACTTGGCTTTCCATTCTCTGCACTACGATTTCACGCTTGACATAGAAAGACATCGCTCCGACCATAGGAATCGTGGATGGACAACATTGTTCTTTGTACCAAACACGTCTGCCAGAGCTAAGACCAGCACTTGCAGGGCTTTCAATGCTCGTACAGCTTCTACGGGTTTCATGAATTGCAAACACATCAGGTGTTTCAGGTACACCAGGTTCGGCAACTTCAATGAAGCTACCACCATAAGTACCTTGAATCACATTTCGATTGTACAGGGTCGCAGATGTACCAACTTTGAGGTCGTATTTATCAAACATCCAACCAGGCACGTAGTAGTTTTTCGAAGCACCTTTGTTGTCTTTAAAGGTAACGATATTGCCTGCGGAAATTTTTTCGATTACTTGAGGAGAGCTACTATCGAGATACTCGCCTTGGGGGGCAGCATTAGCTGGAGCTACACTAGATACTACAGTCGATGAACCAACTAGTAATATGGATAAAAGAAGGTTTTTAAGCATTTGCTTTGTTCCTCTGAATTGTTTACTTACACCGCTTCTGTCTCACAGTACCACGCCTAAGACATTGAAAATTCGCCCGTATGGTAGATGTAGATAACCCATTTGAGTGAATCAGATTTCCTCGGTTTGGCGCAAGATAGGGTTCCATTCGCATATTTGAGATCTCATATGGCATTTCTGATTTTAATTGTGAGGGTGCTATGAATCATAAATCCAGCTCTTGGGAAACTTTGAGAGATTGTTGCAAAGATGAAGCAGCATTCGTCAGGTTGAAGCAAGTCCTTGGTACTTTGCCAGAATGCCAGCCAGAATATGCTGAGAGATCGCGTTTGTCAGAAGAAAAATTTGCCAGAGCTTTTTGTTCTAGTCCTGCTTCAGTCAACATCACGACTTTTACGGATGGTCGGTTTTTAGAGGTCAATGATGCTTTTGTGGAGGTTACAGGTTATAGCAGAGATGAGGCGGTGGGACGAACGGCAACGGAGTTAGGGATTTGGGTGCATCCAGAAGATGCTCAGCAAATGCGCGAACTTCTGCGATCGCAGGGGGAAGTTCGCAATATGGAGTATGAATTTCGCCAAAAATCAGGTGAAATTGCGATCGGTTTAGTCTCCGCCGAAATTGTCGAGTTTGATGGCCAGTTGTGTGTTTTAGGAATGACGAATGATATTACGGAACGCAAACAGACGGAATCTTACTTGAAAAAAGCACTGGAGCGCGATCGACTCTTGGGTGAGATGGCATTACGAATTCGTCGATCGCTAAAGCTTGAACAAATTTTGCAAAGTACCGTGATCGAAGTCCGACAGTTTTTGCAGGCGGATCGGGTGTTTATCGCTTGTGCGGATGGGAATAATTGCGGCAAGGTGAGGGCAGAATCGGTCGGTTCTGATTGGGAGCCAATTTTAGGACGTTTAGGATGTGTGCCCGATCCCAAAGCCTTGGCAGAAATCCAACAAGTGTTTGAGCAGAACCATGCCTTGGTGATTGATGATGTCTCAGCAGGAGCGATGTCACCGTTGCGATGTGAAATGATCGAACAGCTTCATGTCAAGGCTGTTTTGGGTGTACCAATTTGGCTGGGCGATCGGTTAATGGGAGCATTAGTCGTGCATCAATGTACGGCAGCAAGACATTGGCGAAAGTTCGAGATTGATTTGCTAGAGAAATTGGCAACCCAAGTAGCGATCGCGATGCAGCAAGCGCAGCTATACGAGCAGGTGCAGGCTCTCAACACTAACCTAGAACAACAGGTACAGGATCGGACGATCGAACTTCAACAAAAACTCGAAGAATTAGAAAAGCTCAGCGAACTAAAAGATTTCTTTCTTCATGCTGTATCCCACGATCTGCGGACACCAATTATGGGCATGTTGATGGTGCTGAAGAATTTATTGAGTAAAAGCGATAATTCTCAAAAAATCGAAGTGTCTGGGATGCTGATCGATCGAATGATCCAAAATAGCGATCGACAACTAGATATGCTAAATCTCTTGCTCGATAGTGAAGCCCTAGAAACTGGAGTCCAAACTCTGCACTTCCAAAGCTCCCAAATGCATACTCTAATCGCTGACGTGATTGTGGATATGCAGCCATTACTGGATCGAAAACAAGCTCACCTGACCGACTTTATCTGTCCAAATCTCCCGCCGATTTCGATCGATCTCGTGCAAATGCGTCGCGTATTCGAGAACCTGATCGGCAACTCGCTCAATCACAATCCCCCAGGACTAGGCCTCACAATTGAGGCTAAGGTCGAAGCAAATCAGCTTTACTGCACAATTGAAGATGATGGCGTTGGGATTGAAAATTGTGAATATTTATTTGCACGCTATGCCAGAGGTAAGCATGTTAAATACTCGACTGGGATTGGCTTAGGGCTATATCTGTGTAAGCAAATTGTCTTGGCGCATGGTGGTGAGATTGGCATGATCGATCGACATGCGAATAGAAGTGGAAAAGGTTCTACTTTCTGGCTGCGATTACCACTTGCTCAAAGCGCACTCCAAGCATGATTCGTCAAACTAATCCAATTAGCCTAATATAGTTAGATCGTTCCCACCTGCCCAAATGACTACTGTTCTTGCGATCGAAACAAGCTGTGATGAAACTGCGGCGGCAGTTGTGAGCGACCGTACCATTATCAGTAATGTCGTGTCTTCACAAATTGCCATTCATGCGCCCTATGGTGGAGTTGTGCCTGAGATTGCTGCGCGTAGTCATGTGGAAACGATTAACCAGTCGATCGCTCAAGCCTACACAGAATCAGGCAAAACTTGGGCAGAGATCGATGGCATTGCCGTTACGATCGCTCCAGGACTAATTGGAGCCTTAATGGTCGGAGTGACCGCCGCAAAAACTCTGGCAATGCTGCATCATAAACCCCTAGTCGGCGTGCATCACCTTGAGGGACACATTTGTTCGGCATTTTTAGCCGATCCGACCTTGGAGCCACCTTTCTTGTGCTTGCTGGTTTCAGGCGGTCACAGTAGCCTGATTCAGGTCAAAGACTACGGCACATACGAGGTGATGGGCAAAACTCGCGATGATGCCGCAGGTGAAGCATTCGACAAAGTAGCGAGATTGTTGGGCTTGGGCTATCCTGGTGGCCCAGCGATCGATCTGATTGCCAAAACGGGAGATGCCAAAGCATTTAAGTTACCTCAAGGCAAGATCGCCGATCATCCCTATGATTCCAGCTTTAGTGGTCTAAAAACAGCCGTTTTACGTTTAACCGAGAAACTCAGTCAACAAGCTGAATTATCGATCGACAAGTTACCAATCGCCGATCTGGCTGCTAGCTTCCAAGAAACCGTCGCCCTTGCCCTGACCAGCCGCACAATTAAATGCGCTCTGGAATTTGGCTTGCAAACAATCGTCGCTGTTGGTGGTGTAGCGGCTAATAGTGCCTTGCGATCCCATCTCACCAATGCTGCTGCCACGCATAACTTGAACGTGATCTTCCCCCCACTCAAACTCTGCACCGATAATGCCGCCATGATTGGCTGTGCTGGAGTCATACATCTTAACAAAGGCGAAACCTCAGCCATGACTTTGCCCGCCCAATCACGTTTAGACATCACCCAGTCCAAAACGTTATACTAATAATGAAGAAGCAGAAGTTTAGGTAAAAGAAGCAAAAGGGTCAATTTTGCATTCTAGGCTAGAAAGGTAGAACATTTGTTAAGAAAGATTGAAATCTACCCTTTGGTATAGATATAATACTTGCGGTTTTGTAATCTCGATCACATACAAGGCTTGTAATAGGAGGTAGGGAAATTGGCAAGGAGACGTAAGCGGAAAAGTAGACGTCGCCAAGAAGGGCGTAAGATTCTAGAACATATTCCTCAGTTTAATATTGATAGCGGTGAAGATAAACCTGTGACAGCAGCTCGCAAGTTTATTCACTCGGCTGGGATTGCCCCACCCGCACTATTATTGGTCAGGCGGAATGAACATACTACGGATCGGTATTTTTGGGCAGAAAAGGGATTGTTCGGCGCACAGTATGTCGAAGAAAATCATTTCTTATTCCCTAGTCTAAAACCACCTGAAGAGCTTGAAGTGGTTGGGATGTCTCGTTAACTTTTAGTTGGCTTTTTAGTTAGTCTAATTAAATTAATAATCTATTTTAAACACGTGCTGGTCTTATGACTGAGCTAATGTGGATAAGATAGGTTATTTTTTTAGATTAGTTAATACATGATTACAGGAGAAAATGCAGTATAACCAAAACTCGTACCGAAATATCACTTTTTTGGGACTTGGGGTGATGGGCAGTGCGATCGCGGCGAATCTAGCTAGAGCAGGGGCAAAATCTGGGTACAAAGTCACTGCTTGGAATCGTACTCAAGATCTGCACCCTGGAATCGAGATTGCCAAAACTGCTGGAGCTTCGATCGCCGTATCAATTCGTGAAGCTGTGACCGATGCCGAAGCGATCTTCACCTGTCTCGGTGATGTACCTGATGTTGAAGAAGTCTTGCTAGGCGATCGAGGTGTAATTCAGTCTGCCAAAACTGGAGCTTTAATCGTCGATATGAGTACGATTGGGCGTGATGCTGCCTGCCATATTTCCGCCCAACTAAGTAAACAAGGCTTACGGTTTCTCGATGCCCCTGTGTCGGGTGGTGATGTCGGCGCGAGAAATGGCACCTTGACGATTATGGTCGGGGGAGATGCCTCAGACTTTGCTGAGTGTAAGCCGCTATTTGAGTCGATCGGTAAGAATATCCATCTGTGTGGCGCGGTTGGCAGTGGGCAAAGCGTGAAGCTCTGTAATCAGGTGTTAGTTTCAACCTATATGGTCGGAATTTGCGAGGCGATGTTGTTAGCCGAGCAAGCGGGGCTCGATCCAGAACTAGTGGTTGAGGTTTGTGGCGGTGGTGCAGCCGCATCTTGGGCATTGTCTAACCTCGGTATGAAGGTGGCGAAGTCTGACTTTCAGCCTGGATTTATGATTAAGCACATGCTCAAAGATTTACGATTGGTGCAGGAGTCAGCCAATGATCTGCCAGGCGTAGAACTGAGCGATCGATTGTTTAAAATTGTCAGCCAACTCGCAGGCGGTCACGAACAGGGGACACAAGCGATGATCCGAGCTTACCGTGAGTCCCAAACCCCAAACTAGTAGAGCTAAAATCCATGTCTTCTCTTCTGCCTGCTCTCCAAAAATATCTCCGTCATAGCAATGCCTCACCCCAGATTGGTAATGCGAGTAGGCGTTTTGTTCGATCGACTCAATTTGATGAACAAGCAGGGTTTGGTGATGCTGAAGTCAGGTTTTCGGCGGCAGAATTATTAGAGCCAGAGATGCGGGCGATCGACGTGGGAGAATGCGCTGTAGCCGAAAATCAGCTAAGTTACTTCATGGATGGCATCCAGCGTAGTTGGTTGCTCTACTATCAAGATTGCGCCCCTGTCTACTACGGCTACACGGCAGCAGTGATTCGCCAACGCCAAGAGGCTATCATGACAACTTATAAATACAGAAATTCGGAAGCCTTGCATCTGCCATTCTGCTACTTCGATGCCGATGAACTAGCTCGGTTTCGATCGCAGCACCTCCCACTGGTTGACACGATGGCGAGATCGGAAGAAATCGATCGACCAAAACAACCGATGGCTTTGCGCGAAGTTGCCAGAACCGCAATTACCACTGAAAGAGAGCAATTGGAATCAAGCTTAGCCAAAGAGTGGATCGAGAGCGATCGACATGGCTGGTTAGTAATGGATGGCTCGATCTCAATCTCCGCCGCCACAGCAGATTGCCCGCGTGTGGTCGGGCTGATTAAAAGCCACAATACGCAATTCTTTGATTTTCCCGATCAAGACGTTATTTTTAATCTCAAAGCAGGAGAACGCAGTTCTACTTTCAAACCCAATGGGAGACATTCGGTCTGTAGCTGGTATTTACGCATTCGATCGAATGCCAATGAAGACATCCATTTTGGGCTTTTGCGGGTGGAAGCTGCTCTATCTTCCCAGTCTAGAGTTGACGAAATCAGTCGCTGGCTACTCACAGAGCGTCGTCCACTCTCATTACCAGATTCGCGCTGGGATCGGATGATCTACCCAATCCGCGATTGCGAACAGTTTCTCCGCAGCCAAGAACCATCTAAAGCCTCATTTGGCTGGCTGGGTTGAGTGTCTTGTTTTTGAAAGCTCAAGCGAAAATGTGGTGTGGTTTTGAGTCGATCGAACTAGCGATCCTAAATCCATGTTGGTTGTAATTAAACCCCTCCCTTGCCAAGAGAGGGGTAGAGTTAGTTCCTATGCTTGAGTGAGAACTTGAATTGCGGCTTTTGTGCCTGCGCCTGGAGTCGCAGACTCATGACCGAGGATTTGCAGAGTTGCTTCCAAGGCACTGACCGCAGTAAGGATGTCTCGATCGCACACAAATCCCAAATGCCCAATGCGGAAAATCTTGCCATTGAGATGATCTTGACCACCTGCCATTACGATATCGAAGTGCTTTTTAATCGTGGCGCGAATTTTCTCTGCTCCCACACTTTCAGGCGGTTCGATCGACGTAATCGAACCACTAGCACAGCTATCATCGGCAAATAGAGGTAGACCCATTGCTTTAGCGGCGGCACGAATGGCATCGCGATGGCGCAGGTGACGCGCAAAGATCTGTTCCA
>JARCMB010000331.1 GCA_030248825.1 Pseudanabaenaceae cyanobacterium MP8IB2.15
CCCTTACCGTAGGCATAACCAGCGACCAAAGGCATTGCCAAAGTGGCTTCAGCAAACACCATTTGCTCGGTGACAATATCAACTTTGCCCCAAGAATGAGCTTCACGCAGAGTTGAGCCAGAAAGCGCACCATCCCGCTCATCCGCAACAGTAATCTGCACGGCATACTTGTGCATGGCAGCATCAAAGCCCAGCAACTCAGCCGCCACAACAGTATCTTGAGCAAAGTTTTTCGGTACACCGCCACCGATCATAAACAGACCAGAGTGAGGTGAAGCCAGCTTGCATTGAGTCAATTCGCGGAAGTCGCGCACTGAGTCGATCGTCAAATGGGTTTCAGGTGATTGCCATTGGTGCATCACTAAGCCAAAGCCAGCCGAGCAGTCACTAAAAGCAGGTACGAAAATAGGAACTTGGTGCTGATAGGCTGCCAAGACAACAGACTGACGATTAACTGCATGTTCGTCCAAGTAAGCCCCCATTTCGTGAATAAACTCACGCGAAGAATGTGGACGTGGTGGTAGCGAATCGGCAATCTTGGCGATCGTCATGTCGCAGATCCGCAGTTCGTCTTCATCAATATAGGTGTCGTAGATTCGATCGACACGTTGCTCTCTCAAAACTGTGTCATCTGCTAGAGGATCGCCAACATAGTGACGGAAACCCAAAGCTTCAAAAAAGTCTTGATCGACGATATTTGCCCCAGTAGAAACGATCGCATCGACCATATTATTCGCGATCAAATCGTAAACCACGGTCTTTAGACCCGCACTGAACAGAGATCCAGCGAGGCAAAGAATAATTGCACAATCATCATCAGCAATCATCTGATCGTAAATTTTGGCAGCGCGTCCCAGGTTTCTCGCCTGAAAAGCAGTTTTTGCCATGGCATCGACAAGTCCAATCACGTCATGCGCTTTAATATCAATGTGCTCGACGGTTTGGCTCAGTAGTTGTTGGCGTTGCATGGTCAGTTTCTCCATTCTTAAAAATAAATCTGGGCAATAAATTTGAGCGAGAACTTTTACCACCGCAAGTCATTAGTTCTTCTCCCAAAACCCATTAGAAGAAAAACAGCACTAGATTATCGCTGCTAATTACGATCGGCTAGAAGCCAGAGAGACTTAACTAGCGATCCTAAACAGAGTCGTTAACAAATATTTACAATAAGATCTAGAGCGAAACTTGCAGTGAAGTTTAGACAGAAATTTGAGTAGAACCGATTAAAAGTTCAGTCAAAAGCAATTGAAATTCAACAAAAATCTTGATCTTCTCTAATGAAGAATGACCGACCCAGGCTGTTGGCTAAATAAAGCTGGAGAAAGTTTTTGAGCTTTTTTGGGGTTTTCCAGTGCCACAACCCTTATAGTTACAGGTCGATCAGATCGTACTAGGTCCTTCACAGCCGTCGTCCCAGGATATTGTGGGATCGGACTGCCGTTTAGCATTCAACTTGGCTTTTAGTTGCCAGTCGCTACCAATCATAAGAATTGATTTGATCACTAACTTGTTCAATTTTATACAATTAGATACAACAGTCATTTGCAATTATATCACTTAGCTTGATAAATACAGCAAAATGGCTCTAGAGGAGTTGGGGCTGCTTGGGTTCTAATAGAAGACAAGTAGAAACAGCAGTAAGTCCGAGACATGGATTCATTAGTTTACTTTTCGGGGTTTATTTTCCGAGATTTATTTTTTGACCTGGTTTTCATACCAGTATTTTTGGTCTTGGAAAAGCAGACTAGCTTTACTGCGGCAAACACTCAACTTTGTACTTAGGATTACCTATCATGACTACTCGGTATCATCATGCGCTCCAAGCATATGCAGAAGGACGATACGAGGAAGCAATGCATCAGTTCTCAGAGCTTTTGTATGAAGATCCCCGTAATCCTAAGCTGCTGATCTGGCTGGGGGCAACATTTCGCAAGGCGGGGAAAATTGAGTATGCGCGGGCGCAGTATCAACAGGCTCTGGAGTTGACTGATGATCCCGACTTAATTGATTTAGCCCAAACCTGCCTGGCGCAGATGCAGAGTAGCTCTTCTACGGTTAGTCATTCCAGTCCAAATGGTTCTAGTGCAGATTTGATCGCTAATGTCGCTGCAACAGCTTATGCTCCAGCAACAGATGCGAGGCGAGATCTTGCCAGTAGTAACGGTAGTAATCTAATTCCGCCGCCAGCCCATCTAGTCTCGGGTGAAGCCACGGGTCATATTCCAGATGATTCGACCGATAACACAGTATTTGCCGACAGTACATTGTTTGCTGGGAATCGCACCGCATCAGAAAATTCCGATCTTGAGCAGGCTTTAGCCCCAACCGAACCAGAATCTAAGCTGCCTCAATCTGCCCAAATATCTGATTCGCCAACTAGTTCAACTGCCTCGACTCGTCAAATTACGCCCAAGATCAAAAAGGTTGACCAGTTGCGTCCGTCTAGTTTGCGTCAACGATTGACTGGCTGGGCGATTGCCTTGTCGGTGATCCCTGCGGTTGCGATCGGGATCGCGGCTTATCAGACTAGCAGCAAGGCACTTGACACAGAGGTGAGACAGTCCCAAGAGCAGCAGGCAGTTAGCTTATCTGATGCCCTCAATCGGTTTATGTTAAAGCAGTATGAAGGGACGCAGATGCTTGGCACGTTGCTTACCTATTCTGGTATTCAGCCTAAGCAAGGCTTTTCTGCCGACCAAAAACTCCTGCTGCTCTACCGCTTAAACCTCTACAAACAGGCTTACAAAAGTTTTGACAGTATTGCCCTGTTTAGTCCTCAGGGAGATTTGCTCGTACAGTCGTCGGGGACTACTGCGCCCAACTCGATCGACAAAAGTTATTTAAATAAGGTTTTAACTGCACCTGCGCCTTTAATCAGCGAGGCAGTGCCACTAGAGCAAGATTTCGCGATCAATTTTGCTGTACCAGTGATCAATCCTGCCACCAAAAAAGTGACAATGGTTTTGCAGTCTCGGATGCCGCTCAAGTCTATCCAAGAAAATCTGAAACAAGTTTCGGCTTCGGAATATCTGATCGTTGATGGGGCGAATAAATACTTACTATCTGCTGGTATTACCGCTAGTCAAGGTACAGATGCTGCTGCCGACTATCCTTTTTTACCTGAATTACAAGCGACGGGACAGCCTGGATCGAAGTATCAGTCCGCTCGCAATCAGGACGGAGATCGAAGCGAGAAGTTATTAGCCTATGCCCCCGTAACTCAGCTAGCAGGTTTGCCCGAACTAAAGTGGTCGATTCTCACTAGTATTAACAAAGACACAGCTCTAGCTGGCAATAATGTGTTGCTGCTGATATTTGTAGTCGGTATTGGTGTAACCCCAATTTTAGTTGGCTTGGTTGCCTATAGTTTGTCCGATCGATTTACTTACCCGATCGAAGTTGCCACGATTGCGATTCGTAAACTAGCACATGGCAAATTTGATACCCGTCTTGTGGTCAAAGGAAATGATGAGCTAGCCCAACTGTCAGCCAGCATTAACGACATGGCAGGACAGTTCGAGCTATTGCTGAAGCAACAGCAACAGGAAAAAGTGCGGTTGCAAAAGCAGATGGTCAAGATGTTTAAGGCCTTACAGAAGCTGGCGAAAGTCGGTAACAACGACCTCAAACTGTCAGATGAAAGCATTGGCATGATGCTGAGGCGAATTCAAGCTAATGTCTCGCAGAAGGAGGCTGAAGCTAAACGTTCTCGTCAAGAAAAAGAACAGATGCAGAAGCAGTTGGTGCAAATTTTCGATGAAGTCAAAGATCTGGCTAATGGCGACTTTACCGTTTCTGCCAACATTGTCGAAGGAGAAATGGCGAATGTGCCAGAATTTTTCAATGCCATGATCGAGAGCCTGAAGCAAGTCGTCAATCAGGTCAAGACCAATGCTGGACAAGTTAACTATTCGCTCGGACAAAATGAGCGCGCCGTCACCCAGTTAGCGAACGAAGCCCTAAAGCAGGCTGATGAGATCAACCGCACACTTAATTCTGTGCAAATTATGTCTAATTCGGCTCAGTCAATCGCTGAGAGTAGCCAGCAAGCCACTTCGATCGCGCACAATGCCACAAATTCGATCGCTGTAGGGAATAGGGCCATGGATGGCACGATGCAGGGCATTCTCAACCTTCGCGCTACAGTTGCGGCAACTGCCAAGAAAGTGAAGCGGTTGGGCGAATCTTCGCAGAAAATTTCCAAAGTAGTTTCTTTAATCAATGAAATTGCTGTCCAGACCAACTTCCTGGCAATCAACGCCAGCATTGAGGCTTCCCGCGCTGGTGATGACAGCAAAGGCTTTGTGACGATGGCAGAAGAGGTTGGGGCGCTGGCGACACGTTCTGCGACTGCGACCCGCGAAATTGAGCAACTGATTAGCAATATTCAAACTGAAACCAGTGAAGTGATCGGTGCGATGGAATTAGGTACGAGTCAAGTGGTTGCGGGGACTCAATTGGTCGAAGATGCCCAAAGAAGCCTGAATCAGATCACACAAGTCTCACACCAGATTGACGATTTGGTCAGGTCGATCTCAGAGGCAACTGTTTCTCAGGCGCGGACTTCGGAATGTGTGGCAGGCTTAATGAAAGATATTGCTCAGGTGGCAGGGCGCACCGCTAATTCTTCGCGGCAGGTTTCCAAGTCGCTCCAAGCAACTGTGCAAGTCGCCGAACAACTTCAACATTCTGTGAGTAAATTCAAAGTTGAGAATGCTAAGTAGAAGCCAAGTAAAATAATAGGGATTCGGGTGTGGGATTAGCATTAAGCTCCATATCCATACCTGTAAAACGTCCAAATATCTATGAGTCAAGATCGAGAGTTTGAAGTTCAACAAATGTTTCTTGAGGAGGCTCAAGACTACATCGATGCACTCGAAGATGGTCTGCTCGGTCTAGATAATCGGGCAGACGATTTTAAGCAACGCTTGGATGCAATATTACGAGCCGCTCACTCGCTTAAGGGTGGAGCAGCGATGATGCAGTTTGAAGTACTCAGCGAGACCACACATCGACTAGAAGATGTATTTAAGCTGCTCAAATCCAGTAAGCCATCGATCGACACTAATTTACAGAGATCGTTACTTAGTGGCGTGGGTCTGTTGCGCCAAATTACCGATCTGAGTCGTCAGGGTAAGACAGTCGATCGAAATTGGAGTGAAGGAAATGCCGTACCGATATTTAGCCAACTCGAACAGCTTCTAGAAACCATAGAAGTCAGCGAGGCAGAAGAGGAGGAGGAAGAGGAAACTGATTTAGTCGTGCTGATGTTTGAGACGGAAGTGGAAAACTATCTCACTGAGCTAGAGTCAAAATTAGTAGAAACAACTCCGATCCAAGCAGATGATTTGTTGGCAGTAGCTTCAGATTTATCTGACATTGGGTTGATGTTGGATTTAGAAAACTTTGTGTTGCTGAATCAGTCGATCGCGGCACAGATCGAAGCAGAACCCGATCGAAGTGCCGAAATTGCCCGCTTGGCTCTGACAGTTTGGCGACGATCTCAAGCGATGGTGCTTACAGGGAATCAGGCTTCGATCGAATCTGAATTTAGATTGCCTAGCTCTGCGCCCTCAGAGGATTCCTCGATCGTTGAGCCTGAGATTCAAACTGATGATCGATTAGATGACCTAGTAGATAATCGATTGGATAGCCTAGATGACCTAGTAGATGATCGATTGGATAGCCTAGATGACCTAGTAGATGA
>JARCMB010000332.1 GCA_030248825.1 Pseudanabaenaceae cyanobacterium MP8IB2.15
AAGCCCTAACTACACTAAATTTGCGTGAACTAGAATTTCTTAATAGTTCTGGCATCAGTATGTTGTCAATGTTTGTGGTTAAAGTGAGAGAAAAAGGAAACATTCAGTTGTTATTACAAGGCTCTGGGGAAATCCTGTGGCAGACCAAGTCTCTCAAAAATCTACAAAGATTAATGCCCAGCATCAAGCTGGAATATTCGTAAACCAGAATTCGATCGAGACTAAGATGAATCAACCTGAGAGCCATGAAATTCGAGCCGAAGCACTGTCCAATAGTCAGGCAGATAATCAACTAGATCTTCAGCCAGATCATCAATTAAGGCTCGAAATCTCAGACTTATGTCAAGAAGTAAAAAGATTACAGCAGGCTAACAGTGACCTTAAAATCGTCCTAGAGACAACGATCGCTCATGGTGATGCCGTCCAGAAACAATTGCAGGCAGAAGTGATCGAGCGGCAAAAGACCGAAGCCACACTGAAATCTTGTTTAGAGATCATCACTAGAAGAAAATCAGATCTAGAAATCATCCTTGAAACTACAGTTGAGCATGGAGACACGGTGGAAATCGAACTCCAAGAGGCAAACCAAAAGCTTCAGCATCAGATTGATGAACGTCAAAAAGCAGAAGCTAAACTGCGATCGGTTTTAGAGATTCTGTCTAGAGATAAAGCCGACTTAGAAATTATGTTACAGCTCACTGCGGCTCATGGTGATGTCCTGCAAAATCAACTAGAAAGGGACGTTGAAGAGGCAAAAATAATTGCAGATATCGATGGATTAACTCAAATCGCCAATCGCCGCAAGCTGAATGAATACGTGATGGATGAGTGGGGCAAGATGGCAAGAGAGAAACTTCCGATATCTTTTATGCTGTGTGATGTTGATTATTTTAAGCTCTACAATGATACCTATGGTCATCAAGCTGGAGATCGATGCTTGATCCAAGTAGCTGAAGCGATCTCGCGGGTAGTCAAGCGACCAGCAGATTTGGTGGCTCGTTATGGTGGCGAGGAGTTTGGGGTTATTTTACCTAATACAAATAGCCAAGGAGCAATTCAGGTAGCTGAAATGGTGTTAGCTGAGCTGCAAAAGATCCAAATCCCACATTTGAGTTCGACGGTTCAAAGTTATGTCACGCTCAGCATCGGAGTTTCTAGTACAGTTCCCGTGAATGGAGCTTCACCCGAAAGCCTGATAGCTGTTGCAGATCGTGCCCTCTACGAGGCAAAGAAACAAGGTCGAAACTGTGTAGTCTTTAAATCTTGTAATGCTTTAACTGCTTTTAAAACTAATATTTAAACTAATCTTGAGGAAAAAAGTCGAGCAACTGAGATTTTAAGCCCTAATTTGTAACCCATTGATATCATGACTGGAGAAATGCAATTTAAACAGCCTCAGATCGACGACATAGCATCTCTACGTCAGGAATTGAGTCGGCTGCAACAGCATAATGCTGATTTACAGATTGCCTTAAAAACGGTCACCGAACACGGCGATGCGGTTGAGCAACAAATCCATACAACAAACCTGAGATTAAAAGCTGAAATTGCGGAACGGCAGCAAACCCAAACTGCGCTGCAGACGGCTGAGGCAGAGCTAAGGATTCTTTGTGAGGCAATGCAGTCAGCCAAGGAAGTAGCTGAAGTTGCAAATCGGGCTAAGGGTGAGTTTTTAGCGAATATGAGCCATGAACTCCGTACTCCTCTGAATGCGATTTTGGGATTTACCCAACTGATGATGGGCGAAATATCGCTTAACTCCGATCACAGAGAAACTCTGAGTATTATTAACAGTAGTGGCGAACATTTACTGGCGTTGATCAATGATGTTTTAGAGATGTCCAAAATTGAAGCAGGTAAAATTACCCTAAATCAAACAAATTTCGATCTACACATCCTGCTCGATCGACTAGGAAATATGCTACGCCTCAAAGCCGAAGCTAAAGGCATTAGTCTGATATTCGATCGATCGCCAGATACACCTCAATTTATCCAAGCTGATGAGATTAAATTAAGTCAGGTTCTGATTAACCTCCTAAATAATGCGATTAAGTTCACCCAAAATGGCGGTGTAACTTTGAGAGCTTTTAAAGGAAAGGATACTCAGGCAGCAATATCCTTATTTTTTGAAGTGATTGATACAGGTATAGGCATCCCATCTCATGACTTGGATAAGATATTTGAAGCTTTTATTCAGACTGATGCAGGTCGAAAGTCTCAAGAAGGAACGGGTTTGGGATTACCAATTAGTCGCAAATTCGTGCAACTGATGGGAGGTGATATTCAAGCTGAAAGTAGATTGGGGCAGTTGACGACTTTTAGTTTTAATATTCAAGTTGGCAGAGGATCTGAAATAATTGCAAAAACCCAGCCAGAAACCGCTCAAAGTATCTCTGAGTCTAAGATTACCGATCGGATCGATCGACGACCCTTACGAATTTTGCTAGCTGAAGACAATCTCGTTAATCAGAAGGTGGCATTGCGGATGCTGGATAGAATTGGCTATGCCGCCGACATTGCCCAAAATGGATTAGAAGCGATCGAAGCTCTGCGTCGCCAGCCCTACGATCTAGTTCTGATGGATATCCAAATGCCTGAAATGGATGGGATTGAAGCAACACACCAAATTTGTCAAGAGTGGGAAGAAGCCAACCGTCCGATCATTATTGCCATGACTGCTAATGCCATGCAAGAAGAACGCGATCGATGTCTCAAGGCGGGAATGAAAGACCATCTCAGTAAGCCTTACCGTTTGGAGGAGTTACGCACCTTATTGGAACATTGGGAAAAGCATTTCTAGACATAAGGCGGTTTCTAGTAAAAAATTTACCTATTCCAAAGAGCCCCTAAATCCCCAATTCTGGGGACTTTGATTTCAGACCCCCCAAAATTGGGGGCAGGGGGCTAGAATCTCCTAATTCTAAGCATAATTCTAGGACTCAGAACTCAGGCTGGGCGGCTCGAAGTTAAACGGCAGTTCTTGGTTAATTGCATCGATCTGGCGTTGCTCGTAAGCACTGACTTCCTGAATGTGAGGTACGAGAATCTGCTGTAAGCGAGGATGATAGAAGCGGTGCAAGCTATAGTTTGGCGTTGCTGGGAAGCCTCGTCTTTTTTTATGTTTGCCACCTGCACCAGGATCGAAGACTTGAATGCCCTCAGCAATTGCCCATTCGATCGGGGTGTAGTAACAAGCATCAAAATGCAGGCTATCGACTTCTTGGACACTGCCCCAATAACGACCATAAAGCTGATCGTCTTTGCGAACACAAAAAGACATGCCGATTGGTTTTGGTAGTCCTTCGACTTCACCTGCAACAAATACGATTCGATCGCCAAATGTCTGTGGTAATTGCTCAAAAAACTTGCGATTGAGATACTTGCTGCCGCCCCAAAACTTGTCACAGGTATCACTATAGAGGTCATACATAAAGCTATAGAAATGATGTGGGATGTCTGCACCTGTATAGACCCGCATCTTCAAACCAGAGTTCTCGACTGCTTTGCGCTCTCGCTTGATGTTGCGACGTTGATTGGCGTTAAAGCCCTTGAGATAGTGATCGAAATCGGTGAAGTTTTGGTTTTCCCAAACATAGCTGTGATGCAGCCAAGTCGCAAAACCGCGTGACTCTAGTTCAGACTTCCATTCTGGATCGACAAACAGAAAATGACAGCCTGAAAGATGGTTTCGATCGCAGTATCGATCGATTTCAGTCAAAATCAATTCAGTGATATGAGTCTGATGTTCTGCTGGTAAGTCGGCAAGCATCAAAAAACGATAGCCCCCCGCAGGAGTCAATGGAGCCATGCCCAGCAATTTGGGATAATATTCAATCCCCAATCGATACGATAGATCGGCAAATTGATGATCGAACACAAACTCACCATAGCTGTGTCCTTTGATATACAACGGTGCAGCCGCGATTAAACTTTCCCCATGCCACACTAATAGATGATTGGGCAACCATCCTTGTTTGGCGGTAGCACATCCTGATGATTCTAAGTTTGACAACCACTCCCATTCAAGGAAAGGGGTTTTGAGTTTTTTCGCTAGAGCATTCCAACTTTCTGCCTTTACCTGACTGATGCTATTAATCCAGGTCGTTGTATAAGAGTTCGATCGAAGCATAGGTATAAATTAAGTCGTTAATGCTTAACACTCCTTAATCTTAGCCGTAAGCCTCGATTTTTGGGTTGAAATCTAAGAACCGAGCCAAGTTTCAATTCCGTTGCCCAGATTGCTAACGGTTTGGGCTTCATCGATCGATAGGTTAGTCAGATTACTCGGCAAACATCTCAGCCAGAGTATCAAGAACAACTCTTTGCCCATCTTGACTAATTTGACCTAGCTTTTTCACCAATCGAGTCTTATCTATTGTACGGATTCGATCTAGAACAATCTGCCCATTCTTGCCCTAAAACTGACAAACAACACGAGTAGGGTATGTTCTCCCTTTCGTAGTCATTGGCGCAATTATTACTGTAGCAATATTACGATTCATCTCATCTGGTGAAATGACAACACAAGGTCGAGTCTTCTGAATTTCACTTCCAACGGTGGGGTCAAGATTGACCAAAAAAACATCAAAACGCTTGACTACCAATCCCATTCAACTCGATCCCAATCGTTAGGAATACCTTGAGAGTTGCCAATTTTAACAATTCGGGTTCTAATCGCTGCGCCCATGTCTAGATACTTTCAAAGGTAGAACGTGACTACATTGTAATTACAGACAAAGAAATCGTCAAGTGAAGTAAAAATGGGCTGGAGCCGCCTATCCTGCAACAGCCACCAGACCTGAATACGAATTTAATATGGAGGCGATCGACGCTCTTTGGTCAACGCCACCAGAAAAGTGCAAACCAACAAAGCGTTAATCTAAGGTAGATTTTAAGGCAAGGATTTGCAAAGATTCTTGAAACCTAATAGCAGCAACGGGAATTGAACCTGTGACCTACGGATTATGAGACCGTCGCTCTAACCAACTGAGCTATGCTGCCTAGCACTTGTCTAATTTATCATAGCAAGACATCATGCAGTGAATCGATCGAGGAATTCCCGCATATTCGATCGAAAAATTTTGCTGATTGTATTCTTTGCATCCGACCATATTTCTAAATCCGAATTAATATGGATTTCAGTGGTGAGATTGAAGTGTATGACAAATAGTCAAAAGCAATATTCTCAAGTTCAAGTGTCAGCTTGGTTAAAGGGCTTGCTGAGCGTTGCCTTCGTAGACAACGACTTTAGCGATCGAGAAAGAGATCTGATTCACGAACTAAGCCTGAGTGAGCAGTTACAGGGGGAAATTAATTTGATCAATATGAAAGCGAGTCTGGAAGATAATTTCCAGATCATAGATCCTGCTGAGTTGGCAGATGCCTTGGGCTCAGATCCCGATCTAGCCCAAAATTTTTTACGAACTGCGGTACTGGTTGCCATGGCAGATGGTGATTATTCTGTGGTCGAAGATGATTTGATCCGTCAATTTGGCACAGCATTAAAGCAGGAAATGCCACCAATTTCCGCAATCAAGCACAAACTAGAATCATTACCGCACCACGAGCATAAAGCCCTGCTCGACCCATTAAAAGATTGGCTAGATCGTCTAGAGATCGACGATCGACGAATTGCCCGATTTCTTTGCAAAGCGATCCCATCGCAATGTCCGTTTGAAAGAGACATTTTTCTGTTCGGTCGGAAAGTAATGCATATTCCTGCAATGTGTCAGATTAATCCGTTGTACGATCAGTTGGTTGGATTGCGTTTTCGATCGCTCTCTTTCTTGGCTGATAAGTGTGGCGAAGATGTATCTGAGTTCTGCTAAACTTGCCGAGAAGCACAGATTCAAATACTGATGAAAGAATTACCAGAGTCAGATAATGGCTCACCGTCACCTAACGTCTTAAAAGTGATCCTAGCTTTTCGGATGTGGGGTTGGATTGGAGTCTGG
>JARCMB010000046.1 GCA_030248825.1 Pseudanabaenaceae cyanobacterium MP8IB2.15
AGTAGTGAACCTCTAACTCAAACTGCTTCTAAGTTTCTATTAAATCAATTTACAGATTTCAACCAGATCGAAGGTTCTCAGCAACTTGAATTTGAGTCAAAAGGTCAGCATCATTTTCTTCAAGTCCTCCCATTCCAAGATGATAAAGGTTTGGACTGGTTGATTGTCGTAGTCATGCCTGAATCAGACTTCATGGCGCAGATTAATGCCGATACTAGAACCGTTACGATCCTCTGTATTCTAGCTTTGCTAATTGCAATCGGAATTGGTATTCTCACATCTCGATGGATCACTCGACCAATTTTTCGTCTCAACCGAGCTGCCAAAGATATGTTAACTGGAAAGTGGGATAAGATAGCTACCCTAAATCACTCTGATGAAATAGGTGAGCTAACGGAATCTTTTAATAGTATGGCAAATTACCTCCAAGTATCTTTTGATGCTTTGGAAAAAACCAGTCAGGAATTAGAGCGCCGAGTCGAGGAAAGAACGTTTGAACTCCAACAAGCCGAGGCAAAATATCGCAGTATTTTTGAAAATGCGATGGAAGGGATTTTCCAAACTTCTCCAGATGGATATTATATTAGTGTCAATCCTGCTCTAGCTAGAATCTACGGCTTTGAATCACCTGATTCCTTGATCGCAAATTTAACCGATATTGCCACCCAACTCTATGTCGATCGAGATCGGCATGATGAGTTTGAACGATTAATCCAAGTCAATGGCAAAGTGTCAGAACTTGAATCTCAGGTTTATCGTCAAGATCGATCGATTGTCTGGATTTCAGAAAATGCCAGAGTCGTAAGAGATGAAGCAGGAGAATTACTTTACTACGAAGGCATCGTTACCGATGTCACAGCCCGAAAGCAAGCAGAAGAAGCCCTTGCCCTAGCAAAAGATGTGGCTGAACAAGCCAGTCATGCCAAAACTCAGTTCTTATCGAATATGAGCCATGAATTGCGAACACCATTAAATGCGATTATTGGCTTTGCTCAACTGATGAAACGCGATGTCAATCTTAGTCAAGAACACAAAGAGCATGTTGTCATTATCAATCGTAGTAGCGAACATCTATTAGATTTGATTAATGACATTTTAGATATGGCAAAAATCGAGGCAGGGCGGATTACTCTAAACGAAACCAGCTTTGATTTGTATAGTCTTTTAGATACGATCGAAGTAATGTTTGCGTTTAAAGCCGAGTCAAAAAATATCCAATTTAGCTTTGACTTCGACCCTGCACTGCCTCAATATATCCGCACTGATGAGAGCAAACTCCGCCAAGTTTTGATCAACTTGATTAGTAACGCGATTAAGTTTACTCAAGCAGGTGGCGTAACCTTGAGAGTCAGGAAATCAAAATCTAGTTCTAATTCCCTCCCGATCGAAACCACACCAGCAAAAACCATGATCCATTTTGAGATTGAGGATACTGGACCAGGCATTACTGAAGCAGAGATTGATACTTTATTTGAGGCGTTTGTCCAAACTGAAGCAGGGCGAAAGTCTCAGCAGGGTACAGGCTTAGGCTTACCGATCAGCAAAAAATTCGTCCAGTTGATGCGCGGAGACATTAGGGTAAATAGCATCGCTGGTCAAGGTGCAATTTTTAGCTTTGATATTCAGGTAGATTTAGCGACAACTGTCGATGCCAAAGAGGTCAAGACTCAACGTGTAATTGGATTAAAGGCAGATCAACAGACTTATCGCATCCTTGCGGTCGATGATAAATGGGAAGGTCGGCGATTGCTATTTAAATTATTAACGTCAATTGGTTTTGAGGTGAAAGAAGCGGCAAATGGTAAAGAAGCGATCGAAATGTGGGAAAGCTGGTCACCACATCTGATCTTGATGGATATGAGAATGCCTGTGATGGATGGATATGAGGCAACTCAAAAAATTAAATCTTATCTCAAAGGTCAAGCTACGGTGATCATTGCTCTGACCGCTAGTGCCCTAGAAGAAGAGCGGACAGTTGTGATGTCGGCGGGTTGTGATGATTTTGTGCGGAAACCTTTCCGAGAGGAAGTGCTACTAGATAAATTAGCGGAATTTCTGGGCGTGGAGTATATTTACGCTGATTTAGATCTAGAGAGTATGCCTCGATCGAAGTCTAGCCAAGAGGTAAATCTGCCAGAAATGATCGCAATTATGCCTCAAGCTTGGATCGCTCAAGTTCATTTGGCTGCCTGTAGTGGTGATGATGATTTGCTCAGCCAGTTGATTGCCGAAATTCCTCAAAGCAATATATCTCTAGCGACTAAAATGATGGATTTAGTGAACAACTTTGATTTTGAACAGATTACCAAATTAACACAACCACCGATCTGAGGATTCAGAAGAAGATTTTACTCTCGATTCTTTTTTGAGGTTGCTTATTAACTGCTTAAACTCATTCACAACTGCTATTGCACAAAGCTACCACTCTCTCAACTGATTCTATACTAGCAAAATTCATAGCTCCTCGAAAAACTAGTGTAAGAAATTTATTGAGCATCTTACAGATTACTTTGAAGTACCGTCCCAACAGCTAGCCTTGCAGTCTAACGGCATTAAGTTTAGCCGCCGCTAGTATTGTTCGCTCGGTGCTGTCAACATGGGCACGGTCGGCTTCAACGCACATGTTCTACAGAGGGCGCGATAACGCCAATCTCTTTCGCTAGCATAAGATAACTCTCGAACAGCTTTCACAGAGAGACTTTCATCACCGTCTGTGGAACTGTGATTTCAGCCGAAGATTTTAATTCTTACAATTCACAACTGATTGCATTATCAGTATAGTTAGAAAAGCCATCAAGTCGAACCGCCCTCATGGTAAAAGTAATTTGAGACTAAATGTTGATTGAAGGGTTTAAGAATGGGTCGCGAACGAGAACCTGGGGTTAGCTTGGCACTCTATCACTTGTTTAAGTGGTCAGTGATTAGCCCATTACTACATATTTGTTTTCGCAGTCGCATCTATGGGGCAGGGCATGTGCCTAAGTTGGGGCCGTTAATTGTGGTTAGTAATCATGCGAGTGATTTCGATCCGCTAATTGTGGCGAACTGTGTCGAGCGTCCTGTGGCATTTATGGCGAAAGAAGAGTTGTTTCGTGTGCCAGTGATAGGGAGCATGATCGAGTTATATGGCGCATACCCAGTCAAGCGTGGTTCGGGCGATCGAGCCGCGATCAGAGCAGCAATGGCAGCGATCGAAAATGGCTGGGCGACAGGAGTATTTCTGCAAGGCACTCGTACCCCCGATGGTCGGATCACCGATCCGAAATTAGGTGCGGCTCTAATTGCGGCTAAAACTCAAGTGCCGATGTTGCCAGTCAGTTTGTGGGGAACTGATGTGATCTTACCTAAAGGTGCAAAATTTCCCCGCCTGCATACGATTACCGCGAGGATTGGTGAAATTATCCCACCACCACCTTCTAGCGATCGAACTGCCCTAGAAGCGACGACGCAAAAGTGTGCCGATACAATCAATGCCATGCATGATTTGGGACGTTAGCTCGATCTAACTTGATCTTAAGGGAGACTTAGCCTGTGAAAAGATGCGATAGTCTTCTAAATTGAGCAAAGATGAGTCTTGATAGCTTTGATTGCTCATCCTTACCAAGTTGTATTCTATGTCTTTGGCATAGATCGAAAAGGTAACATTGAATATATCCAGAAAATTAATCAGCGATCGACATTCATCTTCAGTGTAACGACTGTAATACTTAATCAAACAGGCAATGCAGGTTTCCAGATGGATGCGACTGGCTTCACAAATCAGGATAATTTTAAGGAATATAATCACAAAATTGAGCGGATTTCCATAGTGCAACATCACGGTAAATAATTCAGAAGGCTCTCCATTTTGGTCGATCGTCAGGCAGCTAATTAATCGATTGCAGGTTTTATGAATTAGGCTTTGACTAATTGGATTATGGTCGTATCGATCGTAAAATTCATATAGTTTTGCGACTAGTTCAGTTTCAAATAACTCGACAACTTCTAGAGCATCTCTTATACCATCTTTAGGCAAATCGAGATATTGATGCAATCTGATTTTAAAGTCGAACAAACTATCATTGCCAAGCTGATTTAGGAATAAGTTAGCCGAACTTCTATAGCTAATTTTACGTTGCTTGGTAAGAATAATTTTGATCAGGTAAAGTACCTCATTTCCTAGTCCTGTTGGGTTATTTAATCCGCATTCCCCTATTTTTGAGTTTGAACGAGCCGTGTACAGTGCCAAGTCGAACTTAAATTTGCTTTTAATTCTTTGTGACAAGGCAATCGCAAGTTGTCTCTGCTCAACCGAGTTTTGCATATCCACATACTGAGAAGTTAAGAGATAATCTGAATAACGATTGCTCCAATGGGATGTATGACCACCGATAAATAGTTTGAGCGATTCATAATTTTCACTATTGGCGAAATTGCGAACCCAATTGCGGAGAGTTTTTAGCTCGGTAATCTTTGTCGGTTGATTAATTGCTGGATCTAGAAATAACTCGATCAAATAGTGAGCGTATTGATAGTTACCAGTGATATTCCAATTGTTAACCAAGATATAACAGCATCTTTGCAACATATATCTAAAATCCGACTCATTCCCCGCCGATAGAAGTGTAGTTAGGGCAGCATGAACGCTGGGCGAACCTTGTGCAGATAAGTGAATAAATAACTGGGCAAATTCCCGCAATACTCGGTCAGGGCTGCATTGTCTTACGCTTTCTAAAAATAAGACATAAACTCTTTGCTGGGCAAGTTCAACACTCAAGCTATCTTGTTGCTTGTAGGGTTTGGCATTTTGTAAAGTTAAGCCAGCAGTTTGGGGGGACTTTCTAGTCGATCGATATTCCACTACAGTTTCTCCTGAGCGGGTACTTAAACCTAAGCTTATATTAACCTCCCGTCGCTAAATTCCACAGAGATATGCGATCGCCTCTGCGGCAATTGTGGTCTCGCCATCTCGATCTAAAGGTACGGCACTTTTGGGTGGCTCTAGGGTGGCAAGCAGAAACGACCAATCGCCTGTGTAAAATTCTGCGGGCGAGATAATCAAATGTTCGGCATAATTTTCTACGCCTGCAATCAGAGTTTTTGCCTCGACAAAACCTTCACGAGTAAGGCAGACAATCGGAATCTGCACCCGACAGGCTTCCGATAAAGTGCTGTAACCAGGTTTCGTGATCAGACGATCGCACACCACCATCAAATCCACAGGACGAAGCTTTGTGGTTTTAGAGATCCTAGTTAAGTTCGGCAAATCAGGCGCATCTCGATCGAATGTGACAAACTGCCAATCAGGAAATTTTGTTAAGTTATGATACGGAATTTGACTCAGACTCAAGCCGCCAAAGGTCAGCAAAGCCGTGGGTCGTCGATCGATCAATCCCAGTTTCTGCCGTAATGCTGCGGGGGCATAGCGAGGATAGCCACCAGTTAAGCCCACATCTTGGATCTGCGAAAAAGCCGACATCGACTCATGAAACGGTAACCGAAACAGTCGATCGGATTGACCATAAAGTTCGGCAATCCAGTCAGC
>JARCMB010000333.1 GCA_030248825.1 Pseudanabaenaceae cyanobacterium MP8IB2.15
GATCGGGATTATTCGATTCTCGCTTCGGGTTCAACGTTCCCGCCCCAATAAAGGCGCGTAACCCATACTGCTGCTCCACCGATCGCTGATGTTGCTTTGTCTCAAAGGCTTCCAAATAAAGTCCAGATGCCGTATAAAGCGATCTCAACTCCTCCAAAACTGCCACATATGCCTGCGCGTCATATTGGTGATTCCAGCTAGCTTTTACCCCTGCTAACCTTGAGATCGCACCTTGTCGATCGCCCAAACCATCCAAAGCTCTCGCTAACCAGATTTCATATTTACCATAGGCATATCGTTCCGAAAAATATAGACTTGGCAGTTTCAGGGCAGCCCCTTGGCGATAAAGTTCGATCGATGACTCTGCCAATTCACGCGCTGCTATGTATTCCTTTTTAGCTATATGTACCGATGCGAGGATGGCGAGATCGTGAGCTTCTCGTAATAGATTGGGATAAGTTTGTCGCAGTGCTCGTGCTTCATTGGCAAGCGCTTCTAGATCCCGACTCTCCAACTCCTGCATCGTCGCTGTCAAAAAATTAATATACTCCGCCACCAAATCCCAACGTTCTAATTGCCGAAAAATGGCAATACTCTCGGCAAAATATTGCTGAGAAGATTGATAAAACTGCTCCTTACCATAGCGATGTCGAAAAGCTTCCGTGCGATCGCACATTCCTAATTGCAGCAAATAAGCTGCTTGTTTAAGTCGATTCCCATCTCGCCAAAATCCCAGACTGGTCTGAAATAATTCCTTCGCCCGATCGATATCTCCTTCTGCAAAAGTAAGGCAACCAAAAGCAAAATCAAGATTTGCGCTCAGTTCGGCATCGATCGCGATTCCCAAATCTTCTAACTCGGCGATCGATGTCTTCAGTTCAAATTGCTGCAAACTATTGGCGATCGCTCCATTCAAAAAAGATGCTTGCTTGCCAACATCAACAAAGCGATCGAACATTGCTTCTGTTGACTTTTGTACTAACTCTTTGAGTTCTATAGCTTCAAGTCGAAACTCGATCGCCCCCGCCGTAGCCCAATTGGCAAGATCGCTCGCCTCACGGGTGAGAATGTCTTGAGTTCGATTGTTTAGCCAAAGCACCATCGGAAATTCCAAGCAGTTAGCAAACTCCTCTCGCACTCGATTAGCCGATTTTAATACTGCTTCAATCTCGTTAGCAGCATCTAAGCCGATTACCATTAATATTTTCGGCTTCTGCTCAGGTAGTTTATGCACATCTTCCATCAGTACCTGAATCGGAGCCAGCAAAGTCTTCGCTTCAGGTTCCAGTTCTAATATTGCGATCGCTGTTTCTGGTAATCCCTCATTAGCAATCTTCGATCGTAATTCCTGCAAAACCCGCTCTTGCAAAACGCGATAATTACACAAAACGATCGACAACGAAAAACCCTGCGATCGCGTCACAATTCTAGTCAACCGTCTCAGCGCATCCCGATTGTTATCTGCAATTAGGTTTGAATCTGTATTTGTGCGATCGATCATCGAACTTTCCTCTACAAATTATCCAAAATCGGATTCACATCAAACCAACTATCGCCCTGATACTCATACTCAAACACAAACTGACTCTTGATTAGCGTCTGATATTCCAACTCACCACGCACCCGATGATCCTGTTTCACTTTCTCAATCAATGCCAACTCATCATTAGTAATCGTTTTGAACATCTTATTCCGTTCTTTAGCAATGATACTCTCGATCAAACTTGCTGTAATCGGCGGATCGTCTTGCTCCAAACAACCATACAACAACCGAAATAAATTGCGAACGTGACCACCACTGGCTTGACATAGGCGATCGAGCGTTTGGGGTCGATCGAATACTTTCTTCACATACTCAACGCCAATGCGCTGGACTGGATTAACATTTGGGAACGCTCTCGCCATCACGATCTGCCTTAACAAAGCCATACCCGCCTCGCATTCACTGCCATCCTGCAACCGCGCAGGAACCATCGGCAAAGTCTTAATATCCGTGCCAAACCGACTAGTCACGATCGCCGCATCATTAGAAAAAGTTAACAACAACGGAACCGTATACACGACATGGCAATCCAGACCCCGCAATTGATCGCCGCGTTCCACAAACAGATATCCCGCCCGTGATTGTTCCTTGGGATCGATGCGATTTTCGATTCGATCGAGGTTATCGACAATCACCACTAAACCCTTCATGCCCTTATCTTGCAGTTGTTTCTTCGCAGGAGCCAGCAATTCCTTATTAATCGAATTGATAATGCTATTCGTGCGGGACTCCAATCGTTCGCGCATTTGCCGCCGCAGTGAGGGACTATTCTTTGCCTGTGCCGTAATCTCGGCAATCCCCACTGAAAGCTTGAAATTTGCGCCCAGATCGAGCTTTGTTTGCAAAATATCCTTCAGTTCGCCAAACAATTTCTTGAAATATTCTGGAATGATGTTGATATTTGCTTTCTCCAGACCAGCACTAATTTGTCCCGCGATCGCTAACAAAATATCGCTAGCATCAACATCGCTTAGTTCTAACTGTCGATCGCATTCAAAATACGCCACATGAAATTTTTTCTCGGTCAGTTCGTGTTTTAGCCGCAAAAGCTCTGTCGATTTACCACAGCCAATGTGCCCTGTAAATAGCTGGCAGGTTGACTCGTTAGGTGAAATTCGGACAATCTTGCGGGACATACTCTCAATCAGTTTTTCCCCGCGCACTGTCGAGAGATCGACATAATAGCTGCGATCCTCGTTATTGCTAGAGTCAAGCGGATGCGTGGGGTTACAAGCCTTCAAGAATCGAGAAAGTTCAAGATCCATATTTGAATTAATCAACCACTGCTAATGTTTTGATTGTATCAACGCTATTGTAATTCATCATTCATTACAAACTAACAAAGCTATATCATAATAAGTCCAGACATTCCAGACTCTGAATGGAAACTAAGTGAAGTAGAAGTGATTTAAGATTTTGGATATCTCTCAACGACTTGGACAAATTATCTTGGTGCTACGTCAGGCATCATGTTTTTGCATCATGCCAGATTGGTTGGTGCAAGAGGGATTGGCATGGCAGCAAATCTCTTTGGCGAAGGCGGCAAACGATCGAAGGATTTTTTACTTTGAACACGATCGAATCGTCCATCTCAAACAGGAATGGCAAGTGCCTAGATCGATCGACAGGTTATCGATTCAGGGAGCAACTATCAGGTTGCGATTAGTTTGGTGGGCAAACAAAGCTGAAGTTTTGATTGATGGAAATCTGGTGCAAACTGGTGATTTATTCGATCAGAAGTGTCGATTGTTGTTATGTCAAAATGCTCAACTCGATCGAACTTTTAAATTAGAACTGAAATTAGAGAAGCCAACCCACGATCGAGGTGCATTGCAGACTTGCGAAATATTAGTCGAATATCCCAATCAGCCCTGCGATCCGAGTAAGTTAGCGGATGAGCTAGGCGTAATTCAGGCTTACCTGCCGATTTTGGCTCAACATGGATTCGATTTAGAGACTACCGTTAGCGAGTTGGAGCAGGTATTAGCAGATCCGATTTCGGAGACAAGTTTAGAAGAATTTGCCAAGATCAGAAGATCGCTGCTACCAATCGGCGAATTTCTGAAGCAGAGAAAAGTTTGGATGCTCGGAAATGCTCATATCGATATTGCGTGGCTGTGGTCGATCGAAGAAACCAAAGAAGCGATCGATCGAACTTTCAACTCTGTACTCGATCTACAAAAGAGATATCCCGAACTAATTTTTAACCAGAGTTCAGCCCTGACTTATGAATGGATCGAGCAAAGCGATCCCAAACTATTTGGACAAATCCAAAATGCGATCGAACAACAGAGATGGGAACCAATCGGTGGGATGTGGGTGGAACCAGACTGTAATTTACCGAGTGGTGAATCTCTGATCAGACAAATCCTTTATGGGAAGAAGTATTTCCGAGAAAAATTTGACCTAGATATCAAAATTGCTTGGTTGCCCGATACCTTTGGATTTAATTGGCAGTTACCACAAATTCTGACGAAAAGTGGGTTTGAGGCTTTTATCACCCAAAAGCTTACTTGGAATGACACGAATAAATTCCCTTCCCAAATTTTCTGGTGGCAAGGTTTGGATGGCAGCAAAATATTAACTTACTTCAGTAATGAGATTGGATTGGGGATTGAACCTGTGTCGATCGCCCAATTCCTCTCCAAACAAGAATCACAACATCAAATCAAAGATTGCCTCTGGCTTTACGGTGTGGGTGATCGCGGTGGCGGCCCAACTGCCGATATGCTAGACCTCAGTAGGGAATGGAGCGAGTCAGACATCTTTTTTACGGTAGAATCCAGTACAGCTCAAAATTTTATCTCATCTCTTTTGCGAAATCTAGATCCTGATATGATTCCAACGTGGCGGGATGAACTATATCTAGAATTCCATCGCGGCACTTATACATCAAAAGCCGATCAGAAACGCAAACATCGGCAAGCCGAAATATTACTGACAAACACAGAAAAATACTGTTCGATCGATGCCATCCTCCATAACCGAGATTACCCCAAATATTTACTAGAAAAAGCTTGGAAAGGTCTATTGCTCAACCAATTTCACGATATTATTCCTGGCACTTCCATTCCTGAAGTATATCAAGATGCCGATCTGGTCTGGGATGAAATTAATCAAATCTGCCGCTCTATGATTGATGAGATCGATTCCCTATATCCAAAACTTATATGGAATTTTTCTAACTGGTCACGGACTGAGATCATCGAGATCTCATATCAATATCCTGCAAACCAGACCTTAGCAGTTCAATCCAGCAATTGCTCAGAGCTAATCCCAACGCAACGAACAGAGCATGGATTGATATTCAACGCTAAAGACATCCCTAGTTTTGGCTGTTGTGATTTTGTCTTAGTCGCTGTCGATCGATCTGAATCTTTAGCCTCAATTCCACCGCTATCGATTACTCCCACTAGTTTAGAAAATCAATATCTTAAAGTGTCGATCGACCCCGAAACTGGTGATATTCGCCAGATCTATGACCATCGTTACGGTAACACTCTGCTTAAAAATGCTTGTGAACTCCAGTTTTATGAAGACAAAGGACAATATTGGGATGCTTGGAATATCGATCCTAAGTTTGAGCAAAAAAAACTAATAGGATTAACTTTAGAATCAATTCAAATCAAACAATCAGGTGTAATCAGAGGATCGTTGCAAATCATCAGAAGATTCAGGCAATCTCGGTTTGTGCAGGAGATCGAGCTA
>JARCMB010000047.1 GCA_030248825.1 Pseudanabaenaceae cyanobacterium MP8IB2.15
ACCGCTACCCAGTTTTATTTTTCACGGTTGCTTGAAGCTAAGCGGGTTTAAGAATTAACTAATAGTTACGATTTAGACATTTAACTTCATATTTCTATAGACGGCTTTAGCTCCAAATGAGTGTCAAAAGCTGTTTGAATATTAAAGAGCAGTTTAAATCGTGCTCGATCGACTGTGACTGATTATTAATTTAAGACTTGTAGATTAACCTTAAGAAAAATGATTACTTCTCGCACTATCCGCATAGGTTCTCGTAAAAGCCAGTTAGCATTAGTCCAAACTAATTGGGTACATGCGGAATTGCAGAAGGCCCATCTCGATCGACACTTTGAGATCAAAACCATGAGCACTCAGGGCGATAAAATCCTCGATGTCGCTCTGGCAAAAATCGGTGATAAGGGCTTATTCACCAAAGAATTAGAAACGGCCATGCTAAATCGTGAGACTGATTTTGCCGTGCATAGCTTAAAAGACCTGCCAACTAATCTGCCTGAAGGTTTGATCTTAGGCGCAATTACCGAACGCGAAGATCCTGCTGATGCTCTGGTCGTTCATGCCAAAAATCAGGAGTTTGAGCTAGCTAGCTTACCCGAAGGCTCGGTGATCGGTACATCTTCACTGCGGCGTTTAGCTCAGTTGCGCTATCACTATCCCCATCTCGCCTTTAAAGATATTCGCGGTAATCTCAATACTCGTCTCGCTAAGTTAGATGAAGGTGGGTATGACGGCATTATCCTTGCGGTGGCTGGTTTACAACGCTTGGGCATGGGCGATCGAATCCATCAGATTATCGATCCAGAGATTTCACTCCATGCGGTAGGGCAAGGTGCATTGGGAATTGAGTGCCGTGCCAATGATCATGAAGTATTGGAATTATTCAGCTCGATTATCCACTATCCGACAACGCAGAGATGCTTAGCAGAACGGGCTTTTTTGAGATCGCTTGAAGGTGGTTGCCAAGTTCCAATCGGCGTAAATTCCGTGATTGATGGTGACACGATGACACTTAAAGGTATTGTCGCTAGTGTGGATGGCAAAACGATGGTGCGGGGCGAAGCATCTGGCGATATTGTTCAACCTGAATCGATCGGGCTGGAACTCGCTCAACAACTGAAAGATCAAGGTGCACAGACTATCCTTGATGCGATTATTGCCGAACATCGATAGTTGATTAATTACCAAAGATATCCGTAGCGGCAATTTCTTTGTCTAAGCACAGAATAGAATCGTTGATGTCTAGGCGTTGAGAGCTTTTATAACCTTTAGCACTAGGCTCAGTGTACCTAGTTATAGTTCTGGCATTTACATCTACTAACCAAGCTTCTGGAATGCCAGATTCTGCATACAAAGGCATTTTCAGATCTCGGTCATAGCTAATCGTGCTGTCTGCCACTTCAACGATCAGCAGAATGTCTTCAGGTGCAGGTAAAGCTTCTTCATAAAAATCAGAACGCAACTTTAACAAGGCAAGATCGGGCTGTGGCTCCAAACCATCATCTAATTTAATCGAACTCTGCACCCAAATAATTTGTTTGCCCGTAAATTTAGCGAATAGAAGTGCATTAAGTCTGGCAATACAAGCACAGTGCTTTCTCCCAATGGGTGACATTTGGATAATTTCTCCTTTGATTAATTCCAGCCGTTGCTCTCGGATTCGATCGAATACTCCTGCTTCTGCCATCAGGTGATATTGCTGAGAGCTAAACTTATGCTTAGTTATAGTCATGGGTAATCCTTGAATGATCTATTTTTCAATACTAGCCCAGATGTAATGTAGTCTTCTAATTTAGAATGGAGCAGGCGTAAACAGAATCGATCGAAGCAAAACCAAATTGGAAAGTGTAGTAACAAAAGATCGGCCTGTTCTATTCAGACAAGTGCGGATTATTGATGCGGTCAATCAAACTGACCGTGTAGAAGATGTTTTAATCGATGTTGGGAATGTTGTGCGCGTTGGCGTGGATGCCGAAAGTTTGTCAGGCGATGTCGAAGTAATCGATCGAAATAATCTGATTCTCGGCACAGGTCTGGTCGATCTATACAGTACAAGCGGCGAACCAGGCTTTGAGCAACGTGAAACCCTAACATCTCTGGCAGAATCGGCGCGACGTGGCGGATTTACTAAAGTTGGGATTTTGCCGCATACGATGCCTGCAATGGATGACATCACGGCTCTAGAGTTTCTGCATCGTCAAAAAGATTTACCGTTTATGGCTTGGGGCGCAGTAACGCAAGGCTGTGAAGGCAAGCAACTGACTGACTTAGCCGAAATCGCTCCTGCTGTGGTCGGCTTTACTGATGCTAAACCGATCGAGAATTTATCTCTGGTACGGCGGCTAATGGAGTATGTCAAACCTCTGGGCAAGCCTTTGATGTTGTGGGCTGGCGATCGAAGTCTTGAATCTGGCGGGGTGATGCGAGAGGGCAAATGGTCGCTTCAGTATGGTTTAGCAGGTAGTCCCGCCTGTGCTGAGGCTTCGGCTTTAGCGGCTTTACTGGAATTAGTCAGATCGACCAAAACACCGACCCACTTCATGCGAATATCGACGGCTCGCAGTGTGGAGTTAATTGCTCAAGCAAAATCAGATGGTTTGCCCGTGACCGCAAGTGTGACTTGGCTGAACTTATGGCTGATCGATCGAGACTTATCAACTTACGATCCTAATCTCCGACTTGCGCCACCACTGGGTTTTGACTCCGATCGCGCCGCTCTGATTGCTGGGATCAAATCGGGCACGATCGATGCGATTGCAGTTGACCATACGCCCTATACCTACGAAGAAAAAACTGTCGCCTTTGAACTTTCGCCTCCAGGCGCGATCGGGCTGGAATTTATCTTGCCAATCTTGTGGCAGCAACTCGTTGTCAGTGGTGAGCTTACGGCATTGGAGCTATGGCAAGCTTTGAGTCTGCGACCTGCTAAATGTTTAAATCTGAGCCTAGATCTGAATAATTCAGGCTTATCGACACTATTTGACCCTACGGAAAGTTGGACTGTGAGCAAAGGTTCGATCGCTAGCCTCTCTCACAACACATCATGCCTTGGTAAGTCGATTATGGGCAAAGTATTACAACTCAATTATCTTTTCGATCGAACAAATTTCGCTTAGAGTCTCGCAGTTGCCCCCAAATTGCTTTAATTTGCTGATAAGCCTCTAGAGAAGAAATTCTACCGCCATTTTCTAAAGCACAGATGATCGAGATCCGACTAGCAAACTCTTGTAAATTAGCGTCAAAAACTACATTCTCAGGTGAAAATTCCCCATGGAACTTACCGATGGGGTTAAGAAACTCATCTTTGCTGGTTTTTTCAGTCATTGGCTTTATCACCGTTCAACTATCAAAATGAACTACCCCAACCTGCTACGCGAGGATGGGGTTTCTAAATTCCCATCGAGTAAGGAGTGTTTTTTACGCTTCGCCGAGCCAAGTTGCGCCATCCCGCCACAATGCGTAGGGGATGGAGTAGAGCTTGGCTCTCCACGTTTGACGATGCTCGTTCCGAACACCGTAGAA
>JARCMB010000334.1 GCA_030248825.1 Pseudanabaenaceae cyanobacterium MP8IB2.15
TCAGTAAATTTTTCGATTTCTACAGGTTTCCGTACATAACTATTTGCGCGCAAGTTATAACTCTCGATAATATCCCGTTCTTCGCTAGAGGATGTAAGCACGACTATAGGTAAAAATTGGGTGCGATCGTTGGCACGAATCTGCCGTAATACTTCTAGTCCATCCACTTTCGGGAGCTTGAGATCTAGTAAAACAACACTTGGCAATGGATTTGCATTTAACACCATGATTAAGGCTTCTTCTCCATTACGCGCAACGATAATTTCGTTGGCAATATTGCCACGCCGCAAAGCTCGAATCGTCAATCTTTCATCGTCTGGGTTATCTTCTACCAAGATAATTGTGCGTAAAGAAGTCATGATGTAATCTCCTGTGACGATACATTCGGTACTGTAAAGTAAATGGTTGCACCCTGCTCGATCGCTCCTTCCGCCCAGACTCGACCACCATGTCGATGAATTGCTCGTTGTACGGTAGCAAGCCCAATACCAGTTCCTGCGAATTCATTGGTATCGTGTAAGCGTTGAAAAACTCCAAAAAGCATCTTGGCATAGTTTATGTCAAAACCTGCGCCATCATCTCGAACAAAATAAGTCAATTGCCGATCTTGTTGCTGTTCTGAGGAAATCACACCAAATTCAATCCGAGCCGTGGGATGGTGACTGGTAAATTTCCAAGCATTTTGGATTAAGTTGCCGATCACGACTCGCATCAGAGTAAGGTCAGCTGAGACGCAAATATTTGGCGCGATCGCAATTTCCACCTTTCTTGCTGGGGATATTGTTTGCAGTTCATCGCACTGTTCTCGTACCAACATACTGAGGTTGACATTTTTGTATTGCATCTCAGAACGAGATACACGAGATAGACGCAGTAGATCTTCAATCAAATCCCCCATGCGAGCGACATTACTACGAATACGATCGAAGTAATCTTTGGCATCATCATCGAATTTGTCCCCATAGTCTTCAACTAGTATTTTGCTAAAGCCATCGATCGCTCGCAATGGCGATCGCAAATCGTGGGAAACAGAGTAGGCAAAGGCTTCAAGTTCACGGTTAGAGGCAGCCAGTTGCGTGGTGGTTTGCATGAGTTTAGTCTCAGCTAATTTACGATCGGTAATATCAAGAACGGTTCCGATCATTAGAATCACATGCCCTGAATCATCCACAATTACTTCTGCCCGCGTTTGGAAGTAACCTAAAGAGCCATCGCCGCGATAGAAACGAACTTCATTTTCAAAGGGTTGGCAATTGGCAATGGATGTTTCCACCAATTGCTGATGGCGATCGCGATCATCAGGATGTATTTGTTGTTGAATTTCGGCAAAGGTTGGTGGGTCTAAGGTTGGATCGCGTCCAAAGATTTGAAATATCTCATCTGACCAAATAATCTTGCCACTGGATGGCTCAAATTCCCAACTACCTAATTTACCGATGCGTTGAGCGGTTTTGAGGTGAGTATCGCTCTTACGCAGCCGTTCTTCTATTTGCTTACTGGTTGTGATGTCTCGCGAGGTAGCAATCAAATGCAGTGGGTTGCCGTCGGCATCTGGGACAGCAGTAATTAGTACATCCCACCATTTTGGCGTGCCTTTCGCAGTTGTACAAAAGCCTTCAAATTGACCTGTGTTGCCATTTTTAGCATCTTCGATCGCCTGAACTGCCAGCGATCGATAGGTTCCTTGCCAAGTATCCACCCAAGTTTTGCCAACCCAACAAGAAAAGTCATCAATTTCCATCAGGTTCATGCCATTATGGTTCATCATCATTAATTTGCCGTCAAGATCTAAGACTTTGAGACAGTCGGCGTTATTTTCAAAAATGCTGCGATTAAACTCTTCACTCTCGCGTAGTGCCATTTCAACTTGCTTGCGATCGCTAATGTCTCGAATGACACCAGAAATACCAACAATATTTCCAGATAAGTCTCTTAAGGAAGAAACGGTAACAGAAGCATATTTCTGAGTACCATTTTTGCAAAGGCGGATAGTTTCAAAATCCTCTACTCTTTCAAATCGCTTTAGTCGATCGATAAACACTTGCTCTTCTGCCAGGCGATCGGGCGGAAAAAACATAGAAATTGATTGCCCGACTATTTCTGCTTGCCTATAGCCAAATATCCTCTCAGCCGCAGGATTCCAGCTAGTGATGATGCCATTTAGGTTTCTCGTAATAATTGCATCATTGGATGTCTCAACCACAGAAGCCAGTAAACGCAATGATTGATTGCTGAGTCGTAACTCCAACTGGCTGATGACCATACGGCTTAAGGCTTCGAGTTGTTGAATCTGGAGCGGTGTCAAGTCGCGAGGTTGGCGATCGATCACGCACAAAGTCCCCAAGGTAAAGTTATCAGGAGTCTTTAAAGGCACACCAACATAAAAACGAATACTAGGGTCATTTACGACTAATGGGTTATCGGCAAAACGCGGATCTTGAGTAGCATCTGGGACATTTAAAATCGCATTAGCTGCCACTGCATGACCGCAAAAGGAAATATCTCTGGGTGTCTCCGTTGCATCAAGCCCCACCCGTGATTTAAACCATTGTCGATCGCGATCGACTAGCGATATCAAAGCGATCGGCGTACCGCAAATATCGGCAGCCAGTTGTGTCAAGTCGTCATATTCCTGCTCTGGCATGGTATCGAGAATATCGTATCGATCTAGAGCAACTAATCGATCGCTTTCATTGACGGGAATTTCTGGTTTTTGCATTCTTACTCCAACATTTTTAGCTCCCGCATTCGCAGAGGCAAGTGCTGTGCCCTCACCTATACCCGATGATCCACCTACTAAAACCCCAACTCCCCCCGTTCGTTCACCTAACACTGGTTATCTCCCAAAATTTAAGATGAGTTACTACTGCTTACACCCAAAAAGTAACAAAGTCGTAACAATTTGTTAAAACATGAGTCAGGTTCAATCTTGTAACTCCGCAATGAGTATCACTATCTACGTACAGGACAAAAAGCTGTAGCAATCAGAAATTATTCATAGGATGGGTTTCGGGATTCGCTGGAACTGTGATTTCAGCCAAAGATTTTAATTCTTACAATTCACGACTGATTGCTATAGCATAGAATATCTTCAGACCACTTAGTTAGATGCAATTAGTTTTATGGATAGACCTTCGATTCTAGTTGTTGATGACGAACCCGATAATTTTGATGTAATTGAGGCTCACCTAAATTCTCAAGACTATCAATTGCACTATGCTGCTAGTGGTCAAGAGGCGATCTCTTACTTGGAATTGTTTCAGCCAGATGTCATTTTGCTAGACGTGATGATGCCAGATATGGATGGCATAGAAGTCTGTCAACATATTAGATCTCTAACGGAGTGGAAAACCGTTCCCATTATTATGGTAACCGCCCTTACCGCCAAGGAAGACTTAGCAAAATGCTTAGAGGCAGGAGCTAATGACTTCCTGAGTAAACCGATAAATTCCTTAGAATTTCGGGCTAGGCTCAAGTCGATGCTGCGGATTAAAAGACAATACGATCAACTAGAACGCGCTAATGCTTTAATATATGCCCAACTAGAAGCTAGCCTAGAAGGTGTTATTGCCGCCGACGAACAAGGACAATTAGTAGGATATAACCAGAAATTGTGTGAAATATGGGAGATTAATGCCACAACAACTAATCCCTATGGTAATGAGTTGCTTTTACTCCCTCTGTTTAACGAATCAAAGTTTCCACCAGAACTTACTCAAATTTTAGAAAATACCTATGATTTACCAGAGCAGATCAATCATGGAGAAGTAGTCACAAAAGATTCTACCTACGAGTATTTTAGTAGTCCAGTTAAAGCTCCCGACGGTAAATTTTGGGGATTTGTGTGGCGATTTCGCGATATTACTGAGCGCAAGCAATTTGAGAAGCATCTCCAAAGTGCTAAGGAAACAGCAGAAGCAGCACTTCGAGTTAAGTCAGACTTTTTAGCGATGATGAGTCATGAGATCCGCACTCCCATTAATGGTGTTTTGGGCATGACTCAGCTATTATCTACCACTGCTTTGAGTACAGAACAACAGAGGTTTGTGCAGGCAATTCAAACGAGTGGCGAAATATTGCTAACCGTAATTAACGATATTTTAGATTTCTCCAAGCTGGAATCAGGCAAACTGGAATTAGAGAATTTATCAGTTGACCTGCATAGAATTGTCACAGATACCTGCACTCTCCTTGCCACACAAGCCGAGGAAAAAGGAATTAAGCTATCATACCAGATCGATCGAAATGCACCTGCTTACTTTCTAGGTGATGCCATTCGGCTCAGGCAAATCCTGCTCAATTTAGCTAATAACGCGGTTAAATTTACCGATACTGGAGAAGTGCGGTTAACGATATCTGTTCGGACTGAGAATGGCTTAGAATTACTGTTTGCCGTACAAGATACTGGCATTGGGCTGACATCGGAACAGTTGCAAAAGCTCTTTCAAGCATTTTCCCAAGCATCTATTGCCACAGCCCGTAAGTATGGAGGCACAGGATTGGGGCTAGCTATTTGTCAAAAGCTTGTCCAGATGATGGGCGGACGGATTTGGGCAGAAAGCACGATCGGTGAAGGTACTGTCTTTTCCTTCATCCTGCCAGTTGTGGCTACGGATGAAGCACCTCAAGGGATTATGCCTTTGGTTGGGAAATTCGATCGGAGCAATCCCATTAATTCTGATTTAGCTACGACCTTACCACTTCAAATTTTGATTGCGGAAGACAATACCATCAATCAAGAACTGGTTAGAGCTATGTTCGACAAAATGGGATACGCTCCAGTGATTGTCAATGATGGGTTGGAAGCGATCGACGCTCTGAAAACCCATACCTATGACATTGTATTTTTAGATGTGCAGATGCCTCGGATGAGTGGCATAGAGGCTGCTAACTATATCGTTCAAAATTGGTCAGACATATCCACTACTCCATCCCGTCCAATCTTGATTGCCATGACGGCAAGTGTGATGCAGGGCGATCGAGAGATGTGTTTAAATGCTGGGATGGATGACTACATCAGCAAACCCATATTTTTTGCGACTTTACAACGAACGCTGGAGCGATGGGGAAACATTTCAGAAAATATTACGGAGCAACGAGATTTAACGACATCATCCACAGACTTCGATCCCAATGCCCTGAGCGAAATTGAGAAAATTTCCTTAACTTTGCCCAGACGTATGATTAATCTATTTCTCCAAGAAGAATCACCAGTATTATTGCAACTACTTCATAAAGCCATCCTAGAGCAAGATTCATCCCAAGTGGAATATGCCGCCCATAGTTTAAGGTCTACCAGTAGCATTCTTGGGGCTAAGATGTTTTCTGAACTTTGCTATGAAATGGAAGTTGCAGGACGTAAAGGTAATTTTGATGGTGCGGATACCACTATGAAAAAGATCGACCAACTCTTTCCTACAGTTGTTTCCTATCTAGAAGCTTACCTTGCTGAGTGTTCTGCATAGACTTACAATCATAGAATTACTTAAAAATTCACTTATAGAGTAGATGATTTACTGTGGTAAACATCTGTTAAAAAGTTCTAGACAAAGCACTATAGACTCTACAAACTGAGGCAAGTCATGACCATTACACTTTCTTCAATTTTGGTTATCGATGACGAACCCGATAACTTTGATGTCATTGAGACTTTTTTGGGAAATCACAATTACCAACTCCATTACGCTTCTGGTGGTCAAGAGGCGATCGATTCTCTAGAGGTGTTTCAGCCCCACGTAATTTTGCTAGATGTGATGATGCCCGGCATGGATGGCATTGAAGTCTGTCGGCGGATTAAAGCGATGTCGAAGTGGGAAGCAGTACCTATTATTATGGTCACCGCCCTCACCACCAAAGCAGATTTGGCAAGATGTATAACGGCGGGAGCCGATGACTTTATCAGTAAGCCCGTTAATAGTTTGGAGCTAAACGCTAGGGTACGCTCAATGCTCCGTATCTACCATCAGCATTGTCAACTAGCAACTTTTAATGCCACTTTAGAAGCAACTGTGCAGCAGCGAACTGCCCAGTTGCAAACTATGATTTATCAGGATGCACTCACAAATTTACCTAGCCGAAATTTCTTTTTGCAGAAGATAGCTGAGGTTTTACAAACTGGCGAATCCGCTTTTGCTGTAGTTTATCTAGACTGCGATCGGTTCAAACTAGTTAATGGCTCTTTTGGTCATGCGATCGGCAACAAGTTGCTACGGGCTATAGCCGATCGATTGCAACAGCATCTTCGCCCCAACGATCTCCTAGCCCGCATGGGAGAAGATGAGTTTGGCTTTTTGCTCTATGAAATTGCTAGTTCGATCGACCTAGAAGCATTTATCCATAAAATTCTGCGGAGCTTTGACAGATCTTTTGTGGTTGCTGACTTTGAAATCTTTATGACTGCTTGTATTGGCATTGCCATTGGTAATGGTGTTTATCAACATCCTGAGGAAACCTTGCAAGATGCTGATACAGCCATGTATAAAGCCAAACTTCGCGGTAAAGGTTGCTATCAAATCTTCGATCGACAAATGCATATAGCGATGCTGAACCGTCTGAATCTAGAAAATGATTTGCAACGGGCTTTGGCACAGCAAGAGTTTGTTACTTACTACCAGCCGATTGTGAATCTCCAAACCGAAAAGATTAGTGGCTTTGAAGCCCTAGTCCGTTGGCATCATCCCGAACGGGGGACAATTTCACCGCAAGAATTTATCCCCTGTATGGAAGAAACGGGGCTGATTATCGCGGTAGGAATGGTGGTATTAAAGCAGGCTTGTCAACAACTGCATTTATGGCAACAACGGGGCTGGACGGAATTAAACATGAGTGTAAACCTTTCTGTTCGGCAATTCTCTTCTCCCACCCTTTTGGCTGATATCGATCGAATATTGACAGATACGGCTATTAACCCAGCTTATCTCAAGCTCGAAATTACCGAAAGTGCGATTATGGACAATGCCGAACTGGCGATCTCCTTGACGGAAGAATTGAGATCGCGACAAATTCAGATCAGTATTGATGACTTTGGCACTGGTTACTCCTCATTAGGTTACCTACATCAATTCTCCGTGGATAACCTTAAAATCGATCGCTCTTTTGTAAATCAAATCCAAGCCGAAAATCGCAGTTACCAAGTGGTAAACACAATTATTGCCCTAAGCGATCGACTTGAACTTGCCGTCATCGCCGAAGGTATTGAAACAACCGAGCAAATGCAGTGGCTCCAACAACTAGGCTGTGAATTTGGACAGGGATATTTATTTTCTAAGCCTCTTGCCGCGCCTGAAATTGAAAGACTATTTCTATCAAAGTAATTCAAGATTTTGCGCTGTAATACGTGAATTTACAGAAAATAGCGATCTCAAACCGTTGTAAGTTACGTGATTGTGTTGTGCGGGAGTAACTAGACGCTGCGTAGTCTGCTAGTCTTAACAAGAATTCAACAACTTTTGACACTCTCAGGGCTTAAGCCACTGAGAGTGTCAAAAGAATCTCGATCTTTCTCGATTACTGATAAATATCTTTAATCTCAATATTGCAAATGAATTTTCTCAAAATACTAGTAATTCTCTTCTTTCACAAGTGCTTAATCATGTGGAAGTAGTTGGCTTTGCGAGTAGAAATAGCGATGCAAATATGCAAAATGGTGAACTCTCATTAATTCTTAACTAACTCAGGGTAATCTAGACAAAGGATTTTTAATTAATTTCAATGAGCAGTAAGCGATCGCTATTCCCAAAAATCTCACTTAGCTTGGTGCTAGTTGTTCCGTTTGTATCGCTAATTGTCGGGACAGTGGGGTTAGTTGGCTATTTGTCTTATCAGAGTGGACAACAGACTGTAGAAAGATTAGCTAATCAGTTTATGAAACAAACTGGCAATCGTGTACAGCAAAGTCTTGATAGTTACTTTGCCATACCGAAGATAGTTACTCAGACTAACGCGGGATTATTGCGACAAAAACGATTAGATGGGAATGATCTAACTGGTTTAGAGTCGCACTTTGTCCAACAAATATCTGTTTTCACTAAACTTAGTGGGGTAGCACTTGCCAATGAAAATGGTGATTTTTTGGCGATTGGTCGTCCTCTAGCCAAGGGGTTAACTATTCGTAAGCTGGAAGGCTTGTCAAGCGATCGCGCCTTTTATCGTTACCTTGCCGATCGAAATGGGCAAAATCGGGTACTTCAGGAAACTCAATATAACTACAATCCCCGTAACGATCCACCTAACGATCCTTGGTATCGCAAAGCTCAAAATGCTCCTGATGGCATTTGGCATTTGGCTGTTACTTTAGTTCAAGGACAGGACAAGCCGATGCTAATTCTGGTGAACTCTCTGCCGTTTTACAATGATGCGAAGCAGTTTCAGGGTGTGGTGGCTGCTGGTGTTTATTTAACCCAAATTGGCGATTTTCTGCGTACCTTAAATACAGGCACTGATGGTCAAGTATTTTTGATGGAGCGAAATGGCTTATTGCTAGCTACTTCTACTGGTGAAGTACCATTTGATAGCACTTCTCGTAATGTTCTTGCCGAAAATATGACGGTAAAGAATCGTCGATTAGCAGCAGCTAAAAGCCAAAACTCCTTAACTGCTGCCACGGCTGCGCTTTTAGCACAACAAAGTATCTCGCTAGATCGAATCACTCAGCCGCAACGTTTACAACTCTGGTGGAACAATAATCGATATTTTGTAGAGGTTGTACCGTTCAATCCTAAAGGAGAATTGGACTGGTTAACGGTCGTGGTTTTACCTGCTTCAGATTTTACGCAAGAGATTCAGGCAAGTTTATTTCAGACTTTTTTATTGTGCGGATTAGCTCTATTTATTTCTACAGGTTTTGGTATTTGGACATCTCGCCGAATTACGCGATCGCTAACTCGCTTAACCAAAGCGACCCAAGCGCTTGCTGATGGAGATTTTAATCAAGAAATTCAAGTTACTCGTATTGCCGAAATAGAGCTTTTGACGACATCATTTCGACAGATGGAGATCGCTATTCAATCCGCAAATGAACTTCATTTAAATTATGAGCAGGATTTGAATAGTCAGGTTGCTAAAAAGACTGAATATTTACGGATTTCCGAAAATAAGTTTAAAGACATTTTGAATGTCTCAACAGCCGTGATTGCCCGCTTGCTAGTTAAAAAAGATGGAAGTTGGGAGATTGATTATACTTCCAAGGGCTGCGAAGCTATTTCTGGTTATACTGTCGCCGAATTTGATGCTGATAAATCTTTGTGGCTAAATCTGACTCTGCCTGAAGACTGGCAACCGTTAGAGGCGCAGGTTTATGCAGATATTTTTGCCGAACGAACTGGCTCATATACTTATCGAATACGCCACAAAGATGGCTCATTGCGTTGGATTAATCAAACCAATCATTCGCGCTGGGATGCGATTGAAGAGACTTGGTTTGTGACGATTATTTCTTTAGATATTAGCGATCGCAAACAAGCACAAATAGCACTCCAAGATAGTGAGACTAAATTTAGAGCTATTGCCGAATCTTCTTCAGGAGCGATATATATTCTGATTTCTCGTGCGGATGGTTCGATAAAGTTTGAATATATGAATGAGGTATTTGAGGAAATCCATGAAATCAAGGTTGAATTAATACTTAAAGATGCATCGCTTTACCGCGCTCAGATTCATCCCCAAGATCTCGCTGGTTACTACAAAGCTTTCGCCCATACTAAGGAGACTTTACAACCATTTCACCACGAGTGGCGAATTATCACCCCATCTGGCAAGCTGAAATGGTTACTGGCAAACTCACGCCCAATTCAACGTGATAATGGAGATATTGCTTGGTACGGCGTGATTTTAGATGTGACTACACTGAAACAAGCTGAAGAGCGATTACAAAAAAGTGAAGCGGCTCTAATCGAGGCTCAGGCGATCGGGCATATTGGCAATTGGACATTTGATATCCAAACCCAGAAAATCACTTGGTCAAAAGAACTTTTCCATATATATGGGCTAGATCCAAACCAACCAGAACCGATTTTTGCCGACTATCTGCAAATGATTCATCCTGACGATCGAGCATTATTGCAGCAGTGCATAGAACAGGCGAGAATTGATGGAAAAGGTTACACAATCGACTACCGCGTAATCCAACCTGATGGCTCTATTCGTTACAATGAAGGACGAGCAGAAATTGAATGGAATAATCA
>JARCMB010000335.1 GCA_030248825.1 Pseudanabaenaceae cyanobacterium MP8IB2.15
GCATCAGCATAACATTCGTCAAACACGGCATCAAAATGACGTTTCAGACTAGGGCTATGATTAAAGGCTTTATTCAGTCTGCGTGAATGTTCAACGATCGTATAAGCCCAACTTGGAGAACGTTTTAGAGCTTGGTAATGCCACTTAAGCAGATGTTGAAAGACTCGAATTAGATTGCTTTCTACTGCGTCCTTCTCACTGCGACTCATCCCTTCAATTTCTTCGAGTAAGTTTTCAATATCTAGTCGCTCTAATTTTCCTTGTTTGAGTAAAACGGCTGTTTCCTCTAGCCAAAGATTAAAATCAGTTTCATAAAGCGTTTTTACAGCAATCATGGTGATTAATTTTAGATTCGATCGATAATTTCATGCCTAGTTAAGCCTTCATACTAATCGGTGAGGCTTGGCTTTGTAACCATTTCTTAAGAAAAATAGTTTATGGCTGTGAATTTTTTGGGATCGCGCTAGTTTAGTGATGGGCAATTGCTATCTGCACGACAACATTAAGACCATCCACATCCAAGCAATTACCTTTTTGACCATGTAAATAGATAGAAGGTACTAATTATCGTGACGATCGCTACATCCGCTTCTCTCACTTCGATCGGATCGCCAGCAGTTGATCAGGGAGTTTATATCGCCATTCACGGGCACTTTTATCAGCCGCCCCGCGAAAATCCTTACCTCAATGCGATCGAACGACAAGAGGGCGCAGCACCTTTTCACGACTGGAATCAGCGCATTCACCATGAATGCTATCGTCCCAACGCCTTTGCACGGGTGATGACCCACGATGGCAAGCTGTTGAAAATTGTGAATAATTTTGAATACCTTAGCTTCAATATCGGTGCGACCTTGCTGTCGTGGATGGAGCAATACGATCGAACTACCTATCAACGGATTATCGAAGCCGATCGACGCTCATGCGATCGACTCAATGGTCATGGCAATGCGATCGCGCAGGTCTACAACCACATCATCTTGCCTCTAGCAAATCACCGTGACAAGCTGACTCAGATCCGTTGGGGTAAAGCAGATTTCAAAGCTCGGTTTGGACGCGAGACTGAAGGCATGTGGCTAGCGGAAACTGCGGTGGATTATCCTACTCTAGAAACTTTAGTCGATGAGGGGATTAAGTTTATCGTCCTAGCTCCATCCCAAGCCAAACGGTGTCGGGAGATCGTGCAGATTCAGGATTCAGAATTACCTTGGGTTGAAGTCAGTGGCAATCAAATCGATCCGACTCGTCCTTATCGCTGTTACTTGTCAGAAGATGAGAGTCCAGTCGATCGACGCTACATCGATATTTTCTTTTATGATGGGCCGATCTCGCGTGATATGGGATTTGGCGACTTGTTGAGTAGTTCTGAGAGTTTTGCGGCGCGGCTAGGTCAAGCGGTGCGCGGCGACCATCGTGCTTCGCAGTTGATCTCGGTGGCAACTGATGGTGAAACATTTGGTCATCACAAACACTTCACCGAAAAAGCCCTAGCTTATGCTTTTACCGATGAATTTCCCCGTCGCGGCTGGATTGTGACGAACTATGCCCACTACCTCAGCTTGCATCCACCCACATGGGAAGTCCAACTAAAGTCCGTGACTGCTTGGAGTTGCGCGCATGGCGTGGGACGCTGGGAATCTGACTGTGGCTGTGGTGGTGAAGGTGGAGTCTGGCATCAAAAGTGGCGTGCCCCATTACGAGATAGCTTGAATTGGTTGCGCGATCGACTCACTAGTATTTTCGCCGAAGTGGGGTTGAGGTATTTCCCCGATCCTTGGGCGGCTAGAGATGCTTATATTCATGTTCTGCGCGATTCATTGCGACATGGCACAATCAACAACCAAGAGCAACTCGAATCCTTTTTCCAGCAATACGGTAGAGCGGTGACTCACAACAATGGGGTCGATCGAGTTGATGCCCTGCGCTTGTTGGAGATGCAACGTCATGCCCTGTTGATGTTTACAAGCTGTGGTTGGTTTTTTGAAGAGATCTCACGACCTGAAGGTGTGCAGATTTTGCGCTATGCAGGACGAGCGATCGAACTGGCGGCTGATGTCACAGGCGTGTTGCTCGAAGCTGAGTTTATCCACCGTTTGACCCTATGTCCGAGTAATGTGCCAGAGTTTGCTAACGGAGCTGAGGTCTATCGTCAGTTGGTACTGACTTCACGGATTACGCTGAAGCAGGTTGCCGCTCACTATGCGATTAGCTCACTGTTTACGACTTACCTTCGATCGCAACAACTCTATTGCTACACGATCGATCAGCACGACTATCAACTCCAACGCATGGGATCGATGGCTTTAGCAATTGGGCAGATCCGCCTGAGTTCAGGGATCACACAAGAATCTGTCGATCTGGTGTTTGCCGTTCTGCATCTAGGTGGTTATGATTTCCATTGCTCGATCCAACAATTTAGCGGTAGAAAAGCCTACGAAGAGATCAAAGCCAATCTGTTCACGGCTCTGCATCAAGCTAGTGCAGCGACGGTGATCTTGGGAATGGCCGAGGCTTTCGACCAAGATTATTTCAGCCTTCAACACCTGTTTGCCGAAGAACGTCACCGCATCCTGCACCTTCTAGCACGGGAAACTTTAACGCGCTTAGATCAGCTTTATGCTCAGGTCTATCGAGATAACTATGGCATTCTGGCTTCTTTTCGCCGCGATGGTCTACCTGTACCACCAGAACTCCAAGTCGCTGCCGAAATCACCCTAAATCAAAGGTTGTTATCCGAGCTGAAACGACTAGAAACTGGCGATCTGCTCCCGATTTCGGAACTCGATGCCGTGGCGCAAGAAGCCGATCATCTTGGTTGTAATCTCAATCGTACCGAAGCTGCCAAAATCTTGGAGAAATTTATTCTGCAACAGTTCTGGCAGATGGCGCATGGTGAATCTGCGGGTGAGTTCACTGCCCAAAGCTTTGAGCAACTCAACCTCGCATTGGGATTAGCCCAAAGATTACATCTATCACTCAATCTCGATCGAGCCCAAGAGTTTTATCTCAACTATGTCAGTGTTCAAACCGCTTTACTTGGAGAGAATCACTCAAATCATCACCCAGACGGTCTTGCGAATAATCTAACCAAAGCTCTATCTGAGTCTGAACTTCAGCAATTATGGCAATTGGGTGAAAGAATTTCGATCGCAGTAACTATCTAATCACCAATTTGTTTTGAGTCCTAGCATCAGCTAGGACTTTCAGATTTGCAGTAAAGACTTGAATACCTGCAACGGTTGCATAGTCACTATCATCAGTAATGACTTTTGTAATACCTTCATTTGCCATAATCTCAAGAATGAACAAATCGTAACCATCCACCATCTCAGTAGCAAAGCGATCGAGCGCTCGATCGCTAATAGATATGTCAAGCACTAACTCCAGAGGCTGAGCATCTCGTTGAATCTGTTCCCATGCCAGTCTTACTTTCGAGGCGATCGCTATTCTTTCGCTAGGATGATTTCGTCGAAGATCTTTACTCTTGAAATTTGTGCTGTTAAGACGGTTAAAAATTCCACATTCATTGTTTTCAATAATATGTGCGAGTTCAGGCAGCAAAAGGTCTGAGTAACATAACGTTGCTCCATTGGCTAATGTGCTAGAAATATAGTTGGGATACCCATTTAGTTGATATGGTTTGGCGGTAAAGCTGGCATTCGAGTATGTCAGCCAGTACCAAACATTTGTATCCACAAAAAAAATGTCCCCATTTTGAGGAGCATCTGAAGTGATGTCTATAACATCTGCTTGTATGATATACGCACCGCTAGGCACAAGCTAATTCTTCCTCAGCATTCACGCTATCTACTGCTTTACGATACTCAGAATCGTTATAGTACAACTTGGCACTATCGATCGCATCTAAATAGACACGTTGACCAAGATCTTCAAGATTCGTTACTTTTAGCGATCGCTCTATAACATCAGCAGGAATGTCACGGTATAACTGTCCGACCGCTAGGTTAAAGAAGATAGTCAAAAAACGCCGAGTGCCAGCAAAATCTAACTCAACTTTGCGTCCTGCATGAAGTTCGGCATGAATTATTTCGTGCAGTGCTGTAGCGTGCTTTTGTGCAATGCAGTTTTCACGGCACAGGTCGTAAACTCTAATGTAAATCATAATATACCCACCTCTCTAATCAAGAGATTACCCTGAAATTTACTTAATGTTAATTAAGGTGCAATTAATTACATTGAATAGAAATGTTTATCATAGTTCCCTTAAAAAAAATAGGGGTACTTTGATATATTTCGTTTTTTGCTGGAGCAATAATAATTTGCCCATCATTGCTATATATATTTATTCTACCCTTTTTGTTACTTACAAAACGCTTCAATGTAACCATATCCAAGCCATTCCCCCCAGGTACACATTGTCGTGTAGTATTCCCTTTCTGAAATGCCCACTGTAGGGCATCTGATGCTAACAGGCTTTCTTTCTGTAGGTGTAACCGAATGTTGTGTGGAATACCTATGCCAAAATCGACAATGCTCAGCTTAAGCTGGCGTATATTAGGATAATGCTGACCGCAAGTAAATATGCCTACAGGAGAGTCACCATATTCAAAAGCGTTGCGATATAGCTCTAAGACCGTTTGAACAACTTCATCTTTAGTAAAAGGGTCGATATTTACCCAACTTCGCCCTAACCATTGATCGTCTAAATAAGTCATAACATCAGAGATGCTATCGTCAATGTCTCCACAAATATCTTGGCGATAGGGAATGCTATTGCCAAAATATCCACTCACTTCACCACCAAAAGCCGCCATGAAGCCATTTCGCACAAGGTTTGCTCGGATATTGTTCTGCATTGTGTCCCAAGAAAATTTAGCTTGTCCACCGTAATGGTTAATGAGTCGAGCTAAACCACCTATAAAAGCCACAGCATTTTGACGCAAAAAACCACATTTTGAAAAGTCAAAAATCACTTCGATGCCCTTACATTTCTCTACTTGCTCACGTAGTTTGAAAAGCTTAATGAAGTCTGATGAGTAGTCGTTGATCGTAGGAATTCTGAGAATGACGATCATTGAAGGCTTAAGAACGATGAACATGAATTTCCCTTTTTCGTTGGGCAATCTATTTATCTCTATCTAGTGTTTAGCGATCATTTAAATAAAGAGAAAACACTAAATACATTCTAAAGCATTTTAAGATGAGGGAACTACAAATCAGCACATTTCTTTTTCTGGATAACTCTCCTCCTTTGAATACACTATCGTTCTATCTGAGGTTGAACTTCAGCAGTTATGGCAATTGAGTAAAAAATTTGATCGCTGTAACTATCTAATCACCAATTTGTTTTGAGTCCTGGCATCAGCTAGGACATTGTGACACTCACTTATTTTTACCGCTCCTTAAATCATCTGTACTGTAAATATAGAGGTGATTTTAGGTTGCATTAGTACTGAATTTTGCCGATCACTTTCTTGGGGATTTTTAAGTTTTGATATTCTATTTTCTTCATAGTCATATTATTACTGAAGTTACGTACAAGTATTCCATAATGAGAATTATGACATTCTAGGGCTATGCCAGCAAAAGATCCTGTGACTGATATTGTGAATCATGAATTGCTTAAACTTCTGCCTGCTGATGCCGAAGTAATTGTCGAAATTGGCATTGGTAAAGGTGCAAGCGGCGAACAGTACAAGCGGATCAATCCGTTTGGGCAATACATGGGTGTAGAGTCCAATCCTGAATATCGATCGACTGCGGCAACACGGGTAGATTTTGTCGCAGCCCAGATCGCAGACCTGCCAATTCATCTTGGTGAGGTGGATTGCCTTGTTTACAGTAACGTCCTGAACCTATCTACCGATCTAGGGACATCTCTACGCGAGTATTTACCTTGGTTAAAGCCAGATGGTCAGGCGATTGCTTACATCCCAAACCTGCAATTTTGGCAAAGATTGAGCCATCTATTCCGAGGTAAATGGGAAGGTGAAGCGGAATTTCTGCGCGATCGACAACAACTACAATTTCTGACAATAGAGAGCATTAAGGAGACTTTTGCTGAGGCGAATTTTTTTGCCTATGAGATTCAAACTGTCTATCCTAACACCACGCCTGAAGAGGTAGAGCAGTTCGATCGATTTCTCCAAGCAGCATTACCGCTAGCGCAGTATTTGGGATTATCGCCCGAAAACTTTAAACTTACGAGTCAATCGATCGGATATATCGTCAAAGCCACTAAAACTCCGCTCACTGTACCAAGATTATTAGTCCAAACTTTTATCGCGGCGGCGGCAGGATGCGATCGAATTCGGGTATTAGAGCCAGATCGTTTTACGGCAAGCATTGCAGGTGCTCGGACAATCAGTGCCACGGTAAATCAAACAATGCGGCTGAATGTCGCTTTTCCTGATGAGGCGAAAGTGTTTATCTGGCAACGGGCGTTGTTGCTCTATCCTCAGGATATCCAAAAGCAAAAAGCGATCGCCCAAAAAGGATATCTAATTGTGGCGGAACACGATGATGATCCATATTTCTGGCCCGAAAATGCTGATAACAAGTTTTTGTTATTTTACAGTTCCCATTGTGTTCAAACTAGCACGGAGCTACTTGCTCAGCACTTAAAGCAATTTAATCCTAACGTCACAGTATTTCAGAATCATCTCGCATGGTTGCCACCTCAACGAGATTACAACGATGATTCGATTTCGCTATTCTTTGGGGCCTTGAATCGCCAGAAAGATTGGGAGCCAATTATGCCCGCACTGAATCAGGTATTGGCAAAATATCCACAGATAATTGTCAAAGTCATCCACGATCGACAGTTCTATGATGCCGTAATTTCGCCGCGCAAACAGTTTCAAGCTTGGTGTCCCTACGAGCAATATCAAGAGATTCTCCATACTTGCGATATTGGCGTTTTGCCATTAATGGATACGCAGTTTAATCGGATGAAATCTGACCTCAAGTTTTTAGAACATGCGGGACATGGCGTGGTTGCCTTAGCTAGCCCCACAGTCTATGCCAACTCGATCTCTGGGGGCGAGACAGGCTTAATCTATCGCTCACCCACAGAGTTTGCTGCCCATCTCACCGCATTAATTCTCGATCGAGATCTGCGTCAGAAAATTGCCCGTAATGCCTACAACTGGGTGAGAGAGCATCGCCTACTATGTCGTCATTACCGCGAACGGCGCGAATGGTATCTGGAGATGAGATCGCAATTACCACGACTAAATCAAGAATTATTCGATCGATGTCCTGAAATATTTGGATGACTTCAGCTTCAACAGAGTAATTACGGTTTGATACAATACAATCTAACTATCTTTAATGCAACGGTCAGTAATCATGCACCAGCCAATCCGCTTCTATCCCAGCAATAAAGGTATTCATCTCGAATTCGAGACCAGAGACCAGGCGATCGCGTTTTATGAAGATGGTAGAAATAGAGGCATCACCTCAAACGAAATACATGGGAGCACCGTTATCAAGAGATTCCCAACAAAAAGCTCACCCCTTGAGTCGCCTCAAGAAGTGAGCTTGTAGTCATCCTAGCCTAGTAAATTTACAAGGACTTGTAATCCAAACCGAGTCACCACAAAGCGATCTGAGTAGACAACAAGAGCCTCAACGAATTCATCGGCACCCTCAACCCTAGCGAAGTAAAACACTAGGGAATAGTCATCAGGCTCATCAATCTGAACCAAAGGACAAATTTGAGAAGCGATTGAGATACATTCGTACATAACTAAGCCTCAAATACTACAAACCAAGTATAGTGGTGCAAAGGCAGCAATCCAGACATCTCGAAACATGGCTTCACTATTAACCACAGAGCGGGAATCCTCAGCGTCTCGCTAAAAACAGATCGGATGCGGCTGAGCGAAGTCGAAGCCTATGTATCCAGCGAGATCGCTTGACCGATCGCCACCTTTTCTCTAACGCGGCGTTGACATCGCTGAATCTCATCAGGGCTAAAACCACTGATAATGCGGAAATTTTCTACATCCATCCCGCGCATTAACATTTCGATCGCCCAAGTTGCTCTTGCCTGATCGAGCAAAAACATCCGATCTTGAGGATGACGTTCATGTGTCCAATCTGCCCAGAGATGTTGGATTTCTGTGGTTGTAATCGGCTGTTGCCCTGTGCCAAGAAACATCTCATCATGCTGATCTTTGCGGCTTTTGAGATAAGTAGTGAGTGGATTGTGATCGGGAGAGCCATAACGATGCCCCAGAATTTTTTGATTGATCGGCACAAATCGCTGTCCAAGTGGACTAATCACCCGTAAAACTCTAGTTTGGGTATCGGTGACATAATCTTCTTGGCGCAAATTCACCAACTCCTCTGACTTCAACCCAGAACCAAACAACACATAGGCAATTGCCAACTCTCTTGTACCCTGCCGCTTTGCTTGGAGCAAAATATGACGGACAAGATCAGAGGGCAGATCGGCAGGAATATCAACTAACCTAGTCGTTTCGCTGACTGGAGCTTGGCTCGGATCTCGCACAATGAACTCTATAAGCGTGGCGATAAAATCATCATGGCTTGTCCACACCGAAGGCGCATCACTGGCTAACACGATCATGGCGTAACCCAAAATGCAGGTATTGACAATTTTTGCTAGTTTGATTGCTGGTAGCGACATTTCAATCTGGTTTTGCCCAATCACATCCTGCAACGCCGCAGCGATCGACTGGTTAATCTGAGCAATGCCCTGTGCCAATGCTCGCCGACTTTCAAGCGGATATTGTCCTGCTTCACCAACCAGCGATCGCATTAATTCAGGTACACTTTCGATCGCCTGAAGTGAATTCTGAATGTAATAACGCAAGAATCTTGACAGATCACCTTCACTGGAAATTTCAGACATCAACGATTCCCCGATCTGGGTTAACTGCAAATATTTTTGCAGACAATCTTCCATTACCGCTAGCAATAGACCATGTTTAGTGCCAAAATGACGAAATAGCGTCACCTCATTAATTTCAGCTCGATCGGCAATCTGTCGAGTTGTGGTTTCTGTGACTCCATGCCGCGCAAAAAGTTCTAGGGCACTATCGACAATGCGTTGGCGGGTAGGTAGACGAGAAGATGTCATAGGGAAAACTTTTTTGCAAGTGCCACTTGCATTTACTCTAAAACAGGTTAGGATATTAAAGCAAGTGTTACTTGCATCCTAATATAAATAACTATGTAGGCTCGACATGACCTCCACTCCATCTATTACACCTAGTTTACCTAACGAATCTTTAAAACTGAATTGGACTAACGTTTTCTTCTTCGGTGGTTTCCACGTTGCGGCTCTAGCAGCTCCTTGGTTTTTCTCTTGGCAAGCTCTCGGCACAGTATTTTTGCTCCATTGGCTGTTTGGCAGCATTGGCATCTGCCTCGGTTACCATCGGATGCTCAGCCATCGTAGTTTCTACGTACCAAAGTGGTTAGAGTATACAATTGCGACGATTGGAGCCATGGCTTTACAAGGCGGGCCGATTTTCTGGGTGGGTGGTCATCGTCAGCATCACGGTTTTACCGAAGATGTGATTAAAGATCCCTACTCTGCCTCACGCGGCTTTTGGTGGAGCCATATGATGTGGATTTTTTACTCGAAGCCCGAACATTTCGAGTTTAACAACTACAAAAGTTTCGCGCCCGACCTCGCCGCCGATCCTTATTACAGATTTCTCGATCGATACTTTCTTTTCCTCCAAATCCCTTTGGCAATCGCGCTGTACTACATTGGTGCGGCTCAAGGTTTGGGAATCTCTTTCTTGGTCTATGGCGTAGCTGTGCGCTCGGTGTTTCTCTGGCATAGCACTTGGTTGATCAACTCAGCTTGTCACAAGTGGGGCTACCGCAACTTTGGTGACACCGACGACCATTCGACTAACCTCTGGTGGGCAGCAATTTTGACCTACGGCGAAGGCTGGCACAACAACCATCACGCCTACCCGAAAGCGGCTAGATCTGGACTGAAGTGGTGGGAAATTGACTTGACTTGGGAGGCGATTAACGTTCTGAGAAAACTCGGTTTTGCTAAAAAAGTTTATTTGCCCGATCCTTGGCAACCTCAGACCGAAAAGTAATAAGTTAACATTCCCCGCGCTCATCTAAAAAGAGGCGGGGATTTTTTCGCTATAAAGTCGATGAGAAGTTATGACTGAAAGTCTACCAATTAAAGCTGAAACAAAGTCTGGCAAAGCTGGGTTAGCTCCTCTAGTGCTAACTTTAGTGGAACTGTTGCGCCAGCTAATGGAAGCTCAGGTGATTCGGCGGATGGACGCGGGTAAACTGACCGAAATTGAGGTCGATCGAGCGGCTGATAGTTTACAGGCAATGGAAAAGCAAATTGCCACACTTTGTGAAGTCCTAGAAATCGATCCTGAAGATCTGAATTTGGATTTAGGTGAAGTTGGTAAGTTATTGCCCCGCCGAGGTGAATATTATCCAAATCAGCCTCTAGATCGAGCAGGTAGCCAGACTTCAATTTTAGAACTACTCGATCGACTGATCAGTACGGGCATAGTTCTAGAGGGAGAAGTTGATATTGGGCTGGCTCAACTAAATTTGATTAATTTAAAATTGCAATTGGTTCTGACTTCAGGCGATCGAATCCTGTAGCTGTTACCAAATATCGACTTCAACCTAAAAAATTACGACTACAATAGTCAAATTCACTCTGATATTTGTGAATTTGTTCCCCTGTCAGTAATTTGAGGCAGTCGTTATGGTTTCCACTCCGATCCAGTCTTGCTCTGACTCTAAACTGCGTGTCAGATCGCAAATTTTAGAACTCCAGCCCAGTCTCGTGCAGTGGCGACGGGAATTACACAAATGGCCAGAGCTAGGATTTAAGGAAACCCGCACCTCGACATTAATCTCGCAAAAGCTGACTGAATGGGGTATTCCTCATCAAACTGGGATTGCTGAAACTGGAGTAGTGGCGACGATCGACAGCCTGCGATCCACCGATGGGCCTGTACTGGCGATCCGTGCTGATATCGATGCTCTACCAATCCAAGAAGAAAACATTGTCGCTTATCGATCGCAAGTTGACGGGATTATGCACGCCTGTGGTCATGATGGTCACACCTCGATCGCGCTCGGTACGGCGTATCATCTTTGGCGGCATCGTCATAGCTTTGTCGGCAGAGTTAAATTGATCTTTCAACCCGCCGAAGAAGGTCCTGGTGGCGCAGTGCCAATGATCGCCGCAGGTGTGTTGGAAAATCCTAAAGTCAATGCCATCATCGGTCTGCACCTGTGGAATGTTCTGCCTTTGGGCACAGTGGGCGTTCGGAGCGGCCCTTTAATGGCGGCGGTAGAATATTTTAACTGTAAGATTATCGGTCGAGGTGGACATGGCGCGATGCCGCATCAAACCGTGGATTCGATTCTAGTCGCGGCTCAGGTGGTGAATGCCTTGCAGACAATCGTGTCCCGCAATGTCAATCCGATCGACTCAGCCGTAGTCAGTGTGGGTGAACTGCACGCAGGCACAGCGATGAATGTGATTGCTGACACCGCGAAATTGAGGGCGACCGTCCGCTATTTTAATCCCGCTTTGGGCGAACTAATTCCCCAACGGGTCGAACAGATTATTGCGGGAGTGTGTCATAGTCACGGCGCGAAATATGAACTGGACTATCATCGCCTCTATCCACCTGTAATCAATGATGATTCGATCGCCAAGCTCGTGCGCTCTGTAGCCGAAACAGTGGTGGAAACTCCTGCTGGTATTGTGCCCGAATGCCAAACCATGGGCGGTGAGGACATGTCCTTCTTTTTACAAGAAGTTCCTGGCTGTTATTTCTTCCTCGGTTCTGCCAATCCTGCCAAGGATCTCGCCTATCCGCATCACCATCCCCGCTTCGATTTTGACGAAACTGCGCTCAGTGCTGGCGTAGAAATGTTTGTGCGTTGCGTCGAGCAGTTCTGCGTCTAGATATCCGCTCATCTCATTCGCGATCAGGAGAAAATCTATGACAACATCTCTATATGACAGCGATATTTTGCTCTGGGTCGAAGATACTGTTGCCAAGCTCAGAGTAGGAGATTTCGCCCATCTAGATCTGGAAAATTTGATCGATGAGGTTGAGTCTTTGGGC
>JARCMB010000048.1 GCA_030248825.1 Pseudanabaenaceae cyanobacterium MP8IB2.15
CCAGCAGTTACAAGGATTTTGCGATCGCCTTGTCCATACAACCTGCGGTGAATTTTCGATCGAGCCTAACCAGATCGCGCTTACCCTTTTGGTTTACGATGCCGCCTCAATTCGGGATACCGCCACAGATCCTGTCAGTTTTTGGAGTCGCAAACTGCGTGGATGTGGTTATAGATCTCAAGAACTCACCTATCCCGCCAGCTTGGTGAAACTGTTCTACATGGTGGCTCTGCATGAATGGTTTGAGCAGGGCATGATTTCTGTCACCCCTGAGATCGATCGAGCACTTAGAGACACGATCGTAGACTCTAGTAATGATGCTACTGGGCTGATCGTTGATGTCCTGTCAGGCACAACAGGCGGATCGGAATTAGCAGATGGGCCATTTCGGACATGGCAATATCAACGCCAGATCGTTAATCGTTACTTTCATAATTTGGGCATCCCTGAATACAGCAACATCAATGTCTGCCAAAAAACTTGGTGCGATGGGCCCTATGGCAGAGAACGCGCTTTTTATGGTGATGGCATGGAAAATCGCAATATGCTGACTTCGATCGCCACGTCACACTTATTGCATCTAATTATTGGCGGCATGGCGGTGACACGAGAGCGTTCTTCAGCAATGCGTCAGCTTTTGGGTCGTAGTCTGGCCCCAGAAACTTTGGCGGCCGATCCTTACAATCAGGTCGCAGGATTTTTGGGCGCAGGGTTACCGCCAGAATCTCAGTTATGGTCAAAAGCAGGGCTGACCAGCAAAGTTCGGCACGATGCCGCTTACGTCGAAATTCTTGACAAACCCGCCTTTAATCTGATCGTTTTTACGGAAGGGCACGCCACCAATGAAGAGATCTTGCCTTTTATCGCTAGCACCATAGTTCAGGAAGCGATCTAGAGATACCTGAATCCCGAACTTGAATCCTAGACTCGAACTAGGGTCTTGGTCTCGATCGACGGCGATTCGGTTTTACTGGAATTTTGCTCTCGCCGATCAGTTGCCTAATGCTGGACTCTTTCAGCACATTGCGGGTATCTGCTAGGAGTTTTTCGCCCCAGAGATTTTCTTTCAAAAAATCCAACTTGCCGTAACGTGGATCGATTTTGAGTGCGGCTTCACCCATTTTAATCCCACCAACTCGATCGCCTTTGTGATATAGAGCCACTGCCAGAGCTAGCTTGGGTTCAGCCGCTTGATCGTCAGCATCTGACGCAACCTTCACCGACTCTTCCCAATACTTAATTGCTAGATCGACATTACCGCGTTCATATTCCACCAATCCAATGTTATTAGTCGCTGCCCAGAACTTTTTCTCTAGCTTCACAACCCGTTTAAATTCGCCAATTGCATCATCAAAACGTTTCGACAAGAAATAAGCATTACCTAAATCGAAGATTGCCGTTGGTTCATTGGGGTCGATCGAGATCCCTTGCTTGATGCTTTTGATCGCTGACTGATAGTCACCTTTACGCAAATACGCCGCTCCGAGGCTAAACAGCACCGCAGGATTGTCTTTTTTGAGGTTATGAGCCGCCGCTAAAGCCACAATCGCCTTACTGTAGTCTTCCTTCCGCAGGTAGAGACTGCCAAGCACAGCCTGAGTTTGGTATGACTGGGGGGCAAGTTGAACCGCCAAACGGGCGCGAGGCAAGGCCAGATCGTATTGCTCAAACTGAGCGAGCTGAGCCGCATCACGGGCTAAAGCTAAACCCTGCTCTTGTAAATTGCCAAAGTTGATCTGAAGCGCATGTGGGACAAGAGCTTGAGCTTGTACAGGCTCTCGATCGAAACTCAAGACCGAAATAGCTCCGCAACTCAGAGCTGCCAATAAAATTGCAACTAAATTGAAACGTTGGCGCACGGGTAATCTCACACTTTTTACTAAGGCTGATACGATCTTGCTGCTAGACAAAATACGTTTATACATTCATAAATAATAATCGTCTTCACGAATTTATGGAAGTTTGGGGCAAAATCATTTCTGCTCTGACGGACTAAGGAGCACAGGAACCTGAGTTAAGATTGAGACAGTAAATTTGTCCTTGGCTTAAACTCCAGAATTTTTAGAATACTTATGACCCCTGAAAATATCAAGGAAAAAGTGGTGGCGATTGCAGCCAAGCGCAGTTCTCTCGTCAAACTCTCGCAGCAGACTAATCTAGGTAATTTGCAGATCGATGTGACTCAAGCACTAGAAGAGGTAGACGATCTATTAGCAGAGTTTAGAAAGTCTTTCCCTGATTGTCTGATTGATGAAATAGGTTAAGGAGCGCAAATTAATGAATACATTTGGCAATATTGTCCAGAAAGCTTTTTACTTAGGTATGGGTCTGGCTTCTCTGGCGACCGAGAAAGCTAACGCTACAGTTTTAGAGTTACGCGAACAAGCAAGCAAGCTGACTGAAGATTTGGTCGAACGTGGCGAAATGTCTACAGAAGAAGCCCGTAAGTTTGTGGATGAATTAGTCCGTCAAGCACAGCAACCGATCGAAACTATTGGCTCCGATCCAAATAGCAAGCAAACTGGTACGAAACAAGCACCGCGAACTATTGAGATCTTTGATGAAGAAAATCTGCCAGGTGCTAAGCCTGACGACGTGCAGAACTTAAAAAACAAGGTGCAGGATTTACAGGACGAGTTGAGACGGATGCAAAAATAAGTCTATTTTTTGGCTCTATTTTTTAGCTCTTTTTGACTCGAACGCCTCTGTAGATCATGCCAGAAGGTTTATTCGACTTGTTAGTTGACTCGCTGGATGTAGCAGCTTTTGTGATGTCGCCTGACTTACCTGTTGGAACTTCTGAGATTGGTGAAGATGCCGATTCATCTGTGGGTGCAGATTCAACCAAGGCTTCTAGGCGTTCTTCAATCCATGG
>JARCMB010000336.1 GCA_030248825.1 Pseudanabaenaceae cyanobacterium MP8IB2.15
ACACTCGGTTTTTTTGCGATCGTTGCTCTGATCGTCTATGCCCTTTACCTCGGAGTTTTTACCTGCGTCAGCCTACCCAAACAAGGTCGGATTGCTTTTAGAAACTAATCACTCCAGTTAATTTCGATCGAAGCCATAGATAAACCTCACCATGGTTTCTGTATAACAAGCTACAAAATACAGTGTCTATGCTGATTACTATAAACTTGCCACAGTAGAACAATTACTAAGGGTGTAGCATGGCTCAATCGGCACAAGAAGTCCTGCAAATGATTCGTGAGCAGGGTATTAAGATTATCGATTTGAAATTCATCGATATGCCAGGGATTTGGCAACATTGCTCCTTTTATTACGATCAAATCGATGAAAGCTCATTTATCGAAGGCGTTCCCTTTGACGGCTCCAGCATCAGAGGTTGGAAGGCAATCAACGAATCAGATATGGCAATGGTACCTGACCCCTCCACCGCCTGGATCGACCCTTTTATGGAAGAGCCAACCCTGAGCATGATCTGTAGCATCAAAGATCCACGTTCGGGTCAGCCATACAATCGCTGCCCCCGTGTGATTGCCCAAAACGCGCTCAACTTTCTCAATACCACTGGCATCGGCGATACAGCCTTCTTTGGGCCAGAAGCTGAATTCTTTCTGTTTGACAGCGTGGAATATGACCAGACGATCAACACTGGTTACTATCAAGTTGACTCATCCGAAGGCTCTTGGAATTCGGGACGATCTGAGCCAGGTGGCAATCTTGGCTACAAGATTCGTGGCAAGCAAGGCTATTTCCCTGTAGCTCCAACCGATTCATTTCAAGACATCCGCACCGAAATGTTGCTGACAATGGCAGATTGCGGCGTGCCGATCGAAAAGCACCACCATGAAGTCGCTACAGGCGGACAAGCTGAACTGGGTATCAAGTTTGATACTTTACTTCGATCGGCCGACTTTTTAATGACATATAAATACGTGGTCAAGAATGTTGCCCGCCGCTACGGCAAAACTGCCACCTTCATGCCGAAACCTTTGTTTGGCGATAACGGTTCGGGTATGCACACTCACCAATCAATCTGGAAAGATGGTCAACCGCTATTTGCAGGAAATGAGTATGCAAATCTCAGCAAGATGGCACTGTACTACATCGGTGGTTTACTCAAACACGCTCCCGCTCTGCTGGCTCTGACCAACCCCAGCACCAATTCTTACAAACGTCTTGTGCCTGGATTTGAAGCACCTGTAAACTTGGCATATTCTCAGGGTAATCGTTCTGCTTCCATTCGGATTCCACTTTCGGGTAATAATCCCAAAGCCAAGCGGTTAGAATTCCGTTGCCCCGATGCCACTTGTAACCCTTATCTGGCTTTTGCTGCGATGTTGATGGCAGGGATTGACGGCATCAAGAACCAGATCGATCCTGGCTCACCTCTGGATGTCGATATCTATGAGTTATCACCTGATGAACTAGCCAAGATTCCTTCTACGCCTGCTTCGCTCAAAGAAGCTCTGGAAAATTTGGAAAAAGATCACGAATTTCTCCTAACTGGTGATGTCTTTACCAAGGACTTCATTCAGACTTGGATTTCTTACAAGCTCTCGAATGAGGTTTTACCTGTAAGCATTCGTCCTCACCCTTATGAATTTAGCCTCTATTACGATGCCTAGTTTTGATTAAGTTCTATTAATCCTAAAGGAATATATGACCGCTTCTAATGGGCGGTTTTTTGTTTAGGAGAATGTGCTATTCTCAATAAACCGTCGTTCTTGATAACGCCATGCCTGCTTCTCAAACAACTTACTCACCTGAGTCTTTAAAAGCAGAACTGAATGCCAAAGGTTGGCGCATGACTCCACAACGAGAAGTCATCTTGACAATATTTCAGAATCTGCCCGAAGGACAACATCTTAGTGCTGAAGATCTCCACCATCGGTTGCAAACTCAAGGTGAAAATATTAGCCTTTCTACGATCTATCGCACGGTTAAGTTAATGGCGCGGATGGGAATTTTACGCGAACTAGAACTAACTGAAGATCACAAACATTACGAGATCAATCAGCCTCGTCCCCATCATCATCACCATTTGGTCTGTGTTAAAACTAATCGCGTGATTGAGTTCAAAAGCGATCCGATCCTGACAATCAGCCAAAAAGTTGCTGATAAGTATGGGTTTAAGGTTCTAGACTGCCAGTTAACTATTATTGGGGTCAGCCCTGAAGGTCAACGATCGATCTTTTAAATCCTAAATCTTAAATCCTAAATTTTTGAGCAGATATCTCTATGTGTGCACTTCAGGTCGAGCAAAGACAGTATAAGACCTATATTCTGACCGATCCGACAAATCAATCTCGGATCGAGATCTTGCCAGAAAAAGGTGGCATCGTCACAAGTTGGAAAGTCGATGATCGAGAGATTTTCTATCTAGATGCAGAACGTCTGACGCATCCAGAGTTAAGCGTTAGAGGTGGTATTCCCATTTTGTTTCCGATCTGTGGCAATTTGCCCGATAACGCCTATACGCATAACGGTCAGCCCTATACGCTGAAGCAACATGGCTTTGCTCGCGATCTGCCTTGGCAAGTAGTCGAATCATCCACTTCAGATGCCGCATCAGACTCAAGCATTACGCTCACGCTTAGTAGTAGCACCGAAACTCTCAAGAGTTATCCATTTGAGTTTGAAGTCGCCTTTACCTATGAATTGCATGGTAATGTCCTGACGATTCGCCAGCAATACACAAATCATTCTGCGGTGATGATGCCTTTTGTGTCGGGATTGCATCCTTATTTTTCGATCGAAGACAAAAGTAAACTACGGTTCGAGATCCCTGCAACCCAATACTGGGATCACAAAGCTCTGGTAAATAAAGCCTACTTCGGTTCCTTTGACTTTGAGCTAGATGAGATTGATATCGGATTTAAAGAATTATCTGGTGCTGCTGCGACTGCGATCGATCTCGATCGACAACTCAGAATGACGCTGACTTACGATTCAAGCTATAGTACAGTCGTCTTTTGGACAGTCAAAGGCAAAGATTTTTACTGCATCGAACCCTGGACTGCGCCGCGTAATGCACTCAATACTGGCGAGCATTTGCTTACTATTCAACCTGGAGCTACTTTAGAAATGTCTGTGAGCATGACGGCTGACTTCGGCAAGTAAATCTCAATTCGGGTAATCTGCATTCAATTTCATACATTCAATTTGATCTGGGCGACTTAGGATAAGGTTATTCGCTGTCAACAGTTTGAATGGATAACGTCGATCTGTTAAATCGCTATCTCAAAGGTGAGCGCAACTTCACCGATTTAGTTTTGTCTGGCGAAAATTTTCGAGCAGTAGATCTCAGCCATGCAGATTTTACTGGTTGCGATTTGAGTCGCGCTGAGTTGGGTTTTGCCGACCTGCGCCATACTTGTTTAGTGAATTGCAATTTGACCGCAGCTTATTTAGGTTCAGCTCAGTTGATTGGCGCAAACTTGACAGGTGCATTTTTAGCAAGAGCCAGTCTGAATAAGGCAAATTTAGAGCAAGTTAATCTGTCGAGCGTAAATTTGCATCATGCCAGTTTGATCGGCGCAAATTTGAGAGGAGCCAAGCTAGTAGGAGCATTTTTGATTGGGACAAATTTTTCTGGTGCCGATCTAATAGGTGCAGACTTAACAGGAGCGTGCCTCAGTGAGGCGATGATGATTGGCACAAATCTGACGCAGGCAAATCTCAACCGCGCTAACTTAAGTAAAGCCAATTTGACCGAAGCTAACCTTAATGACGCTTTTTTACTTAGGACTAACTTGAGTGAGGCAAATCTGACTGGTACGCAATTGATTGGCGCAAAACTCAGCCAGACTAATCTCACTAAAGCGATCTTGATTAAGTCGATCGATGAAGTGGTTGGCAAAAACGAGCCAAAGATGTCAGGACAGCGATTGTAGTTGAAGTTAAACTGGAGCAGTGACGGCAACTGCATCGGTGGCTTCGGGGCTGTTTGCTTCAGCAGGTGGGACGAGTTGCCAGAACTGAGGCAGATAATGTGACCAGTCCGCCAAAATCGCTTTCGCTTTAGGGCTACCTGTTCGATCGAAACTTGACTGGATCAGATCCTTGAGTTGGCGTTCACCCGCGATCGAACTGACTCGCTGAACTTTGAGCGCTTCTTGGCTCAGTCGTTCTGTAAAGCCACCATCGAGGTCAAGGAAATACGCGATCCCGCCTGTCATCCCTGCACCGACATTGCGACCAGTTTTGCCTAAGACCACAACTACGCCGCCCGTCATGTATTCGCAGCAGTGATCGCCAGCCCCCTCAACCACCGCCAACGCGCCTGAGTTCCTTACACCAAAGCGTTCCCCTGCCTGACCATTGACAAACACAAATCCGCCTGTCGCGCCATATAAGCAGGTGTTGCCCACGATCACGTTTTCCGCAGGATCGTAGAGATGATCTGCTGGTGGCTGAATGCTAATTTCACCGCCGCGCATCCCTTTGCCCACGAAGTCATTTGCTTCCCCAATCAAGTCCAAACTCATGCCAGGCAAGTTAAATGCCCCAAAGCTCTGCCCCGCCGCGCCGACAAATTCGAGCTTGAGCTGACTGGCTAAGCCTGAGTTACCGTATTGTTTGGCGATCGAACCCGCAATTCTGCCACCCACAGTTCGATCGGTGTTGACGATCTTGTAAGACTTGCTCAAATCGATTTGCTTCTCGATCGCTTTTTGGACTTCGACATCCGCCAAAATCTCGTCATCCAATCCAAAGCCATCATTGTGGGGTTCTGGTGAGTGAGTCAGCCAAGTTCGATCGATCCTAGTGTCAGGCAGTTGAGTCAGGCAATCGAGGTTGACAGCAGCAAGTTTTGTCAGTTTGACATCAGAACGCTGCACTAATAGATCGGAGCGTCCGATCAGGTCGAGTAAAGAGGTATATCCCAATTTCGCTAGGATCGATCGAACTTCTTCAGCCACAAAATAGAGGAAATTGACTACTTTTTCAGGCGTGCCAGGGAATCGCTTCCGTAGGCTTTCCAATTGAGAGGTCACACCAACAGGACACTTATTTGTATGACAGACCCGCGCCATGATGCAACCCTCGGCAATCATCGCTGCCGTACCAAAGCCATACTCTTCTCCTCCCATCATCGCCGCGACGATCACATCCCAACCAGTTTTGAAGCCACCATCGACTCGCAACAGAACTCGATCGCGCAAGTTATTTTCCATCAGCACCGTGTGGACTTCGGTTAAGCCCAATTCCCAAGGTGAACCTGCATGTTTGATCGAGCTTAGGGGTGATGCGCCTGTACCGCCATCGTGACCAGAGATTTGGATGATGTCAGCATTAGCTTTGGCAACTCCTGCGGCGATCGTACCGATGCCAATCTCAGCGACGAGTTTGACCGAAACTTTGGCAACAGGATTGATTTGATGTAGATCGAAAATTAACTGGGCTAAATCTTCGATCGAATAGATATCATGATGAGGTGGAGGGGAGATTAGCGATACACCTGGTTTGGAATTCCGCAACATCGCAATGTAAGAGCTGATCTTGGGTCCAGGCAACTGTCCCCCTTCACCAGGTTTCGCCCCTTGCGCGATCTTGATTTCCAATTGATTAGAGCTAACCAGATAGGCAGGTGTAACGCCAAATCGACCTGAGGCAATCTGTTTGATCGCCGAGTTCGCCGTATCGCCGTTCCGTAATCCTTTGAGCTGCGGAAATGTTGCCGATAAGCCCGTCGCAGGATCGACATCTTCAATCTTGAGATATCGTATAGGATCTTCGCCACCTTCACCGCAATTGGATTTGCCGCCAATCCGATTCATCGCGATCGCCAATACCTCATGCGCCTCTTGGCTCAAGGCTCCCAGCGACATTGCCCCTGTACAAAAGCGTTTAAAGATTTCGGTCACTGACTCAACTTGGTCTAACGGAATGGAAGTTCGATCGCTCTTAAATTCCAATAAATCACGTAGAGCTGTAGGTGGACGATTTTCTAATTGTTGCTTGTAAACCTCGTAATGATTGTAGCCAGGAGCTTCAGTTCCCACGCCAGACTCTTGATTCCTAAATTCTGCCACGGCTCGATGTAGCGCCTTTGCCATCTCAGGGCTGTTCATGTGGTATTCGCCACCCGTGCGATATTGCACAAAGCCATAGTTCTCTAGCTTTTTACCCTGAATCTCAGGAAAAGCTTTATGGTGGAAGCCGATCACCTCTGAAGCAAGGTCAGTCATTTGCATCCCACCGATGCGTGAAGTCGTACCCTTGAAGCAGGTATCAATCACTTCTGAACTAATCCCGATCGCTTCAAAAATCTGACCACCGTTGTAGCTAGATAGGAGTGAGATTCCCATCTTGGAGAGAATCTTCAACAGACCATCTTCGACCGCTTTGCGAAAACGCGCCTGGACTTGAGCTAATGTCAAATTCGCAATCTTGCCCTGCTGCATCTGCATCTGGGTTTTGGCTTTACCCCACCACTGTCTGGTCGTTTCAAATGCGAGATAAGGACAAATCGCACTCGCACCATAACCAATCAAGCAAGCAAAATGATGTGTACTCCAGCACTGGGCAGTTTCCACTACGATCGAAGCTTTCATCCGTAAACCTGCGTCAATCAGACGATGATGCACCGCCCCAACCGCTAGCAGGGGTGGCACATAGGCATTTTCAGCATCGAGGGCGCGATCGCTCAAGATCAGAATTTTTACCCCAGATCGGACAGCTTCAACTGCCGCATCACAGAGGCGCGTAATTGCCTGAGCTAGACCATCAGACCCATGCGCGATCGAAAAAACGATATCCAATTTCTGCGTGGCAAATCCCATTTTTTGGAGTTGCTCTAATTCAGATTCGTTGAGCACAGGACTATCAATCTTGATCTGATGCGCGTATTCGGGTTGGATATCCAGAATATTGCCTCGATCGCCAAGGTATAACGCCAGCGACATCACCATGCCTTCACGCAAAGGATCGATCGGGGGATTAGTCACCTGAGCAAAGCGTTGTTTAAAGTAGTCATATAGCAGGTGAGGTCTGGATGACAGCACTGCTAAGGGAGCATCATCACCCATACAAAATATCGGCTCTTTGCCATCTTGGGCCATGGCTTCGATCACCATGTCAACATCCTCAAACGTATAACCAAATGCAGTTTGATAGGTAAGGATGTCTTTTTCGGCTAGGGTTGTCTGCTCTAGGAACGGCTGAGACTGCAAAGTTTGACGATACTGCTTCAGCCACTCGCCATAGGGATGCATCTCCGCTACCCGTTGCTTGATCGTCCAGTTCTTGAGAATCTCATGGCTATCCAAATCGACCGCCAGCATTTGCCCTGGGCCGAGTCTGCCTTTTTCGATAATGTCAGACTCTGGGATATCGACAGTGCCAGCCTCAGAGCCAACGATCACCAACCCACTTTTGGTAATCACATACCGAGCAGGCCGCAAACCGTTCCGATCGAGGGATGCACCTACGGTCTTACCATCGCTAAATACGAGCAGGGCTGGCCCATCCCAAGGTTCCTGTAAGCCACTGTGATATTCGTAGAAGTCAGTAATTTCAGGATGATCCTTCAAGTCGGGCTGGTTGGCGTAGGCTTCAGGCA
>JARCMB010000337.1 GCA_030248825.1 Pseudanabaenaceae cyanobacterium MP8IB2.15
ATAAGCAGGGGCTTTTTGGAGCGCAATACTAGCAGAATTTAGTAAGTATTGATATTCAGGGTCAAAGTTAAGTCCCCACCAGTACGCGCCTCGATAATTTCCCAGAATTGTCGATAAAACAACACCGAAAATTGGCAGAATCAATAAACATAAATAACGTAAACCCATCACCACCTGTCCTGAGAATGTCTGAGAATCCTGTCATCAGTTTATCGGCAATCTAGCGATCATTGAGTTATCAAATGTCTCTCTCGCGTGGATCTTCCTCAGGAGGATGCCAGTTACCTTTAATCCATAGTTTGCGAGATTGCTGGATAAAGCGATCGCTTCGTCGTTCGTCATTCAGATCGAGACGATTACAAGTAGACCTTCCTGTCGGTGACGTGCCAATAATTTTCGATCCGTCTACCGACCAAATGAAATGTTCAGCCCAAAATTGTCGTCTGGGATTAAATAGCTCTACTTCTTGTTGAGTTTCTGGATCGATGCCAACAACAAAATTGTAATGACGCTCGTTGCAACGTCGGCAAGCTAGAGCCAGATTATTAGGATCATCAATGCCCCCTAAAGATTGAGGCTGGATATGGTCAATGGTCAAAGGTGATGTACTGAGAAATTCGGGATAGCGGCAATATTCACAACGATAGTTTGCCCGTTGTCTAACAAATTCTTGTGTAGTAGTCGAAATGGTCACAACTGTGAGGCAGTAATCGCATTGATGTAGCTGAAGATCGTATCTAGTTCATCAATGGTTTCTAGTTCTGCGGATTCCTGTAGGCTGAGCGTGTCAGCTTTTTTCTTATTGAGTAATTCATTCATTCGATCGCTGAGTTCTGGCGTAAATTTAAACAAATTTAGATCGTGAAAACGCTCAACTCGAATTCCGCTAACCAGTAATGAAGAAGGCTTAATCGCAACTATCGTCATGGCATTTTAGGCAATGTTATTCTCATTAATTAATAGTACGTTATCAAAGTTGGCTCATAAGTCTGTTAAGGTCTCAGGATCATTGCTATTTGTGTTTGTCAGCGAGCAAAGACTTGAATTGAGATTAAACAACTTCGAGCAGAGAAAAAGAAGTAGAGGAATTGATTCGTAATATAGCGATCACAAAATTTGCGACAAATCATTATCTCTAATAACATAAGGTGAGGAATAAATTGTGGTGATTGACTGTGGAAGATACTCGTCCTGAAGTCCAAAAAGTCTTATGGATCACACTGATCCTGAACCTTGTCGTCTTGGTGCTCAAGCTTGTAGTGGGATTGTGGACAGGTTCGCTGAGTTTGCTTGCCGATGCTTTACATAGCGTCACAGATAGTGCCAGTAATGTGTTGGGCTTGGTTGCTGTCCAGTTTGCCTCCCCCTATCCCGATCGAGAACATCCGTATGGACATCAAAAGTTTGAAGCCGTGGCAGCGATTGGAATTGCTGCTTTTTTGGGGGTTGCCTGTTTTGAAATTTTTAAAGGTGTAGTCGATCGAATCATGAGCGGCGGGCGTGAGTTAACGATCTCTGCGCCCAGTTTGTGGATCATGCTAATTGTGATGGGGATCAATATCTTTGTTACTTTCTATGAGCGTCGTGTCGGACTGCGAATTGGTAGCCCGATTTTGGTGGCAGATGCCCAACATACGATGAGCGATGTCTGGATTACGATTACGGTAATTGCGGGACTAATTGGGATCTGGATCGGTCAATTAAGTGGAATTGGCTGGCTAGCGTGGTTGGATCTGCTGCTAGCTTGTCCTGTCGCCATCTTGGTATTTTGGAGTGGCTGGAAAGTGCTGCGAAATAATCTGCCGATTTTGGTCGATGAAATGGCGATCGCGCCCGAAGCGATCCTAGAAATCACCTTATCAGTAACAGGTGTGATTAACTGCCACGACATTGCTTCTAGAGGGGTGGTTGGTCGTCAAGCCTTTATTGAAATGCATCTGATTGTTGCGCCTGGCGATGTCGAGTCCGCCCATCAAATCACCGAAACGGTCGAAGATCTCTTACACGAACGATTCGATCCTGTGCGAATTACAATCCATGTCGAACCACCTTCCCATCAATCAGATCAAGTTACATACCAATGACTCATTTCCCAATTATTCTGATCCCTGTTGAAATTCAGCGTGTGCTGCGCCAACTTCCCGATCGAAAAGCACTTCAAGAAAAGCTGCCAAGACCACCTGGAGTCGAACCGCAGCCAATTAATAGTGGACGTATCTTGCTAGAAGGGTTAATCCTAATAATTGTGGCGGGAGCGATCTCTGGGCTAAATCGGATCTTTGGCACGGTGATTTTGCTGGTGGGATTGGTCACGATCTTTTTGCGGATGCACCTCCAGATTGCCACTTACAAGGGACGTTTGACCGAATACAATGCCAGAGTTGAGTCGTATTTCAAAACTCTTGCCGCTTACTCTCAAAAAGAAGGTCAGCATCAACAGTCGATCGCCATATCCCATCTGCCTGAAAAATTGGCGGAATTTCGTCGCCCTTTACTGCTGGCAGTATTAAGTCGAATATCTGCACCTGAGATCACACCAGACATCCCACAAGATAAATCAGCCCAATCGGCACAAAAGGATTTCTATCACGCGCTCGATCGATCTTTCCCGACTAAAATTCATACGGGGATGAAATTGGATATCTCTCCCAATCCGTATTCTCCTCTATTCACTTACTTTGATGCTTCGATTAATCTCTACATATCGATCGAAGTTGATTCTCCTTCCAACGATCGAGGCGAACCTACTCATTATCGAAATTCTCTTGACGATCAAAGGGATAATCAGTCTCTTCTGAATCTAGGTTGGCTGGTGGTGCGGTTCAGTCTAGTCCAAGCTAGTCAAACACCACAATCTTGCTGCAAGTCGATCGCTAAGTTGATCTATGACCTCACGGGTGATCTCGATCTATTGCTAAAATTCAATGAAGTTGATGATCTAGTTCCCATGCGGCAATGGACTGAAATCGAAGCCAGACAGATCGGAACAAAGAGAGATGATTAACCACGAGTTGCGATCGAAATCATCATGCCCCAAAGTGGTGGGAGTCTAGCGCGGTGTTCGGCACAGAGATCGAAACCAGCGTCATTCAGGAAACTGCGTAACTCTCTTTGGCTGTAACAACCTTTATGGGCGGGATCGGTAAACTTGAGCCAAAGATCGAAAATCTGGCAGAACCAGAAATCTCGACACCAATCCATTACGATTATTTTTCCGCTAGGTTTGAGTACACGGCGCATTTCCTGCAAAGCGATCGAAGGTTGCTCGAAATAATGGAAAGCACTCGCTGTGACGATCGAATCAAAACTAGCATCGGCAAATGGCAACTCGATCGCACTAGCTTGAAAAAATTCAACATTATTTCGATCGAGAAACTTTGATCGAGCCATGTCCAGCATTGATTGCGACAGATCGACACCAGTAATTTTGAGATTGGGATATCGCTCCAATAGAGATCGCTCTAATTCACCCGTACCGCAGGCAACATCTAAAACCTTTTGATCATCACTTAGATTGAGATGAGAATTAAGGAAAGCCAGTGAATCTGAAATATAAGAATGCCACCGTCGATCGTAGATCTCAGCTAGATGATCGTATTGTTCTCTCACGCTGGATTCGATCGACTTGTTTTTTGCAGGTGTTCGACTATCCATAGTAAGAGAAGGAAATTTAAGATCCAGTAAAAAGATACAAGAAATCTAACACAAGTAGATATTATTTTGAAAGTTTAAATTTGAGGACTCGATCTAAATATTATAGTAAAAACTACTATAATAGTATTCAAGTTAAACCGTAACTTAAAACAAAACCTAACAAAATCTCACCTGAGGCTAGCAGTGTTTACTACCCTACCAAGAACTGAAATTCAGTCGCAAAAACTTCCTTATGACCTAGTTAGTTCGATCGAACAGCTCAAAAAAGACCTCAATGCCGTGATTCTGGCGCATTATTACCAAGAGCCAGACTTGCAAGATGTTGCCGACTATTTAGGGGATTCACTGGGTTTAGCTCAAGCTGCTGCTAAGACCGATGCTGATGTAATTGTGTTTTTGGGTGTTCACTTTATGGCGGAAACTGCCAAAATTCTTAACCCGCACAAGCAAGTCCTCCTTCCTGACCTCAATGCTGGCTGTTCGCTTGCAGATAGCTGTCCACCCGCAGAGTTTGCTGCTTTCAAGGCGGCTCATCCCGATCACGTTGTGGTCTCTTACATCAACTGCTCTGCCGCGATCAAAGCCATGAGCGATATTATCTGCACCAGCGCAAATGCCGTAAAGATTGTGAATCAAATTCCGATCGATCGATCGATTATTTTCGCGCCCGATCGAAATTTAGGACGTTACGTCAGCGAACAAACTGGACGGGATATGCTGCTATGGCAGGGAAGTTGCATGGTGCATGAAATTTTCTCGGAGCGCAAACTGGTTGAACTCAAGCAAAGATATCCCGAAGCCCAAATCATCGCCCATCCTGAATGCGAACCACCCGTACTCAGACACGCCGATTACATTGGTTCGACCACAGCACTGCTCAAATATGTCCAGTCCAACCCTTGCCCTACCTTTATCGTGGTTACAGAAGAAGGGATTATGCACCAGATGCGGAAGCTTGCCCCTGAGAAAAAACTGATCCCTGCACCGCCTGAACATGATTGTGCCTGTAATCAATGTCCGCACATGCGCCTCAATACCCTAGAAAAGCTTTATCTCTCGATGAAAAATCGTTCACCCGAAGTCACAATGGATGAATCTCTTCGCCAAGCTGCTCTCTATCCAATTCAACGCATGTTAGAACTTTCGGCTTAATTCATTTGGCTAATTAAGCCAGCAACTTAGGTAACTGAGAGCGTACGGCATATCTTGCATATGCTCAAAGGCTTAATGCAGGATGTCTTGGGCAATGACCGTATCTTGATTTATATTGACAAAGCCCATATTCACCACGGGTTTAGCTAGACGAGATCAGGATTGAGCGAGAGTGGGAGGGGTAGGTTAGATTTCTACCTTTGCGGTAGAATCGTTAAAACTCTTCCTAATTTTTTTGGAGTGATTATGTTTGGAGCTAAAGCTAAATTCAAAGCCAAGCAATGGATAGTGGCATTATCGATCGCCCTGGTCACGTTTGTGGGTGTGACAGGTTGGCAGAATAATTCGATCGCGGACGCTGTTGCCCAAACATCGACTGCCACAGAATTACAGACAATTGCCCAAGCTCCAGCGAAACCTGAAGGTAATGTTAACTTGCAAGCCGCAGGACTAAAGCTCCAAGAACTTGGCAAAGGAGTCTACGCGCTCGTCTCCTCATATGATTTTGGTGGCGACTCCAACTACGCGATCTGTAACGCTGGAATTATCATCGGCAGTGAAGGCGTTTTGGTGATCGACCCTTTCCAAACACCAGCTTTAGCCGATCTAGCCTTTGCTACGGTCAAAACTCTGACCGACAAACCAATCAAATATGTACTCAATACTCACTATCATCTCGACCATACAGGCGGTAATCCTGCTGCTAGGAAGCTAGGCATTCCGATTATCGGACGTGGTTTGATTCGTGAATACTTTGCTAGCCGTAGAGGTAGTTTGAGTGGTGCGGGGGAACTTGCCGCCCCAGATCTTGTGATCAATGCCGATACCGAAATTTACTTAGGCGATCGACTTGTGCAGCTAAAACGGGCAGAAGGTCACTCTAGCGGTACGGATGTTGTGGCATATGTGCCCGATGCCAAGGTGTTATTTACAGGCGATATTGTATTTAGCAAAACCATTCCATTTGTCGGCGATGGCGATATTCGGCAATGGCAGGGTAGTCTCTATCGTTTAATTACGACATATCCTGATGCGCAGGTCGTACCTGGTCACGGCGGCACAACTGATGTTAAAGGTTTGCAGGAACAACAAGCATTTTTTAGCGATCTCGAAAAACTCGCACTCAGTTGGAAAGCTCAAGGACTGACCAAAGAACAAGCAATCGCCAAATCCAGCACTATTCCCGATCCTTACAAAGACTATAAATTCAAACCTCTGTATGCTTCCGCCGTGCCAAGACTGCCCAATAATCTAGAAACTGCCTACGAGCAGTTCAGCCGCAGTTCGTTGATTCCTCTAGTTCCTTAAGCAAGTTAACCGATCTAATGATTAAACGTCGCCTTAAATTTGGATTGCTATTTGTGATTGGGGTGCTGCTTAGTGTTGTGGCAATCGCGCTGACGACAATTAATGTCTCGCCTTCTGCGGCCCAGGGAGTCCAGATGGGAGTGTTGCCCGCTAAACCGCAGTTGGGAGATACTTTATCTGTGCTGATCCGAACCGAAGCTGCTGTTACTGCTCCTGCTGTGGTCATGGATCGGAAACAGTATCCTGCTTTTCAAATTGCCCCAAATTTATGGCGATCGCTAATTCCCACTACACCATTAGATCGTCCTGGCGATCGAAAAATTCAGGTGTCGATCGATCGTCAGATCCAGTTATTGCCCGTAAAAGTGGCGAATCGGAAGTTTCCCACCCAAAACATCTGGTTTGATACCAAGACAAATTCGATCGAAGCCAGTGATTATGAGCTATCCCGCGTGGCTCAGTTCAAACAATTGGTTACGCCACAAAAGTTCTGGCAAGGAGCCTTTGTCAAACCAAATAACGGCCCAATCAGTGCAGGATTTGGGATTAGGCGTTACTACAATGGCGTGTTTGCGAATGACTATTACCATCGTGGTGTTGACTATGCGGGAGAGGTTGGCTCGGCTGTAGTTGCACCCGCCGCAGGACAGGTGCGCTTAGTTGGTACGGTTAAGCAAGGTTTCCGCATTCATGGCAATTGCATTGGCATCGATCACGGACAAGGCGTTGCTAGCATTTTTCTCCATCTCAGTCGGATTAATGTCAAAGAAGGCGATTTTGTCCAAGCGGGGCAAGTCGTGGGAGGTGTTGGCTCTACTGGTGCGTCAACTGGCCCACATTTGCACTGGGGTCTCTATGTCAGTGGAATGTCGATCGATCCAACTCCTTGGCGGTTCAAGGGACTTGATTAGGAGAATCCCGCATTTACTTTTTCCTTGAAGAAATCTTCGAGTGCTCTCACACAAGTAAGGTCATCAAATAGATCATCTTCTCGTAATCGCATTCTCGCTTTTATATCTTTACGCCATTCGGGATCTAAACCCAGTCTTACGGCAATTTCGATATAATCTGCTTCAGTTTGGGCGATTGTATCTGTAACACCCAAAACTTGCAAGATTCCGTAGGAATGACGACCGCGCATAAATTCACTAGGAAGTGTCACAATCGGCAAATTACAGGCGATCGAATCAAAAGATGTGCAACCACCCGAAAATCCAATCGTATCCAAAAACACATCGGCAACAAGACTGAGACTTAAATAATCATCCATTGGCAGTGTCGGCATGACTATGCAATAACGCTGGTAGTCTAAATCAAATTTGGCAAAAGCTGTTTGCAGGCGCGATCGAAACTGTGCTGCCACATAATTTCGGCGCGGTCGATCGACAAAGATAAAACGAGCTTGAGGCACTTGTTTGGCAATCGCGGCAAAGATGTAGTCATGCTGAGGCAAGTATTTAAACAAAAGCTGGCAACAGAGATACACAACTGACTGCTCAGGCAGATTGATCTAAGAGATATGCCAGATTTACATAGG
>JARCMB010000338.1 GCA_030248825.1 Pseudanabaenaceae cyanobacterium MP8IB2.15
AGCACTTCCACCAGAACTAAGAATGCTTGTAAAGTTTGTGACAGAGACGATTAGTGCTTTTGTGCGGTTAGTTGTGGGTTCGATCGGTGCTCGAAACGATACATAGGCAGTAGTGCCATTGGGAGCGAGGGTCAAACCTTCGATACTAAAGCCATTCCCAGCAGGAGCTTCTGGAGCTACCCCAGCAGCAGCACTAGCAGACAGCCCCAGAAACCCTGCTCCCAGTCCATGACCGTTGGCATTATCCCAAGCAATCAGATCGTCTTCCAAGAAATCGTAACGCCCCGCATATGTGAGTGAAGTCGTTGCGCCTGTTCCAGTGACTGTAGTTGAAAAAATGCGTTCTCGTTCTGGTCGATCGTTACCAACACTGGAGTTACTGTGAGAACCTAACCAATAAATTGTGTTGCCGCTGCGTGTAGAAGCTTCGATATCAACTTCATTATTCGGACTCAAGCCCAGACTAGTAGAGAAGTCAAATCCAGCGATCGACAATCCTGAATCATCTCGATCGAATAGGCGAAGTACTTGGTCTTCGTCGTCACCAACTAATATATAGCCGCCACCAACATCAACAGCAGTACTTGCATCACTTGTGCCAGTGAGGAAACGACTGGTGCTAGGAGTTCCAGAAGCAGCAGAAGCAGCGTAGTTAATCGTGTAGTTGGCGGTATTCGAGCCATCGCTGACGGAAACTGTAATGTCAGCAAATCCTACTCCAGTAGGATTAATCTTGAGATTGCGAGCCGCGCCAGTGCCACTCAGAGAGAGATTAGCGTTGGGTACAACCGCAGCATTGTTACTCGTAGCCGTAACGATCAGATTGCCAACAGGAGTATCTGTATCTGCTAAGCCAAAATCAATCCCCAAAAATTTTGCAGGGTCGGTAGGATCGCCGATCGCACCACTCACAGATCCAGCAATTGTCGCAGCTAAATTCACAAGCGGAGAAGCAGTATTTTCGGAAATTGTTGGAGCCAACCCACCACCGCTGCTATCAGTTATTGCAATGTTTTGGGTTACTGTGCCACCTAAAGTAATCCCAGAAGTAGGCGAACTGATTGCCAAGATCGCGGTTTCAGCACCTTCGGCAATGCCGTCATTGACAATGGTAAATGTGACTGAACCTGTGGTCGTTCCATTCGGAATGGTAATCGTGGTATCGCTGAGCGTATAATCTCCGGCTGTAATGCCTGTGCCAGACACCCCAAGACTTACGGTTTGATTACCTGTAACCGCACTTGAAGCTGTAGCTATAACTGTAATGATGCTAGCTGATGCCTCTGAACCAGAATTAGAGCTTACAGAAAGATTAACTGTAGGATTACCACCAGAGATTTGAAATACCGTGGAACTAAAAGGGACATCAGGTGGAGTACCATCAATACTCTGGTCACCTGTGCCATCTTGGGTGAGCCAGTTAGCTGGGTTATTAATCAGAGTGAGATAGCTACTAAAGCTTGCTTGTCCAGAACGAGTACCGTTGTAAGCTGCTATATCTGCATCAGGGTCGACTACGCTCAAATCAATTGCATTAGTACCAGCAGTAAGTCCCGTATTAGATAGAACACCATTAGCAACAACGAATCCACCATTAGTAACTGCCGTGATGAAAGTAGGAGCAGCAGCCGATCCCTGGTAAGCGTAAATTGTCTCTCCTGAGGCACCGATCCCGCGATTTGTGCCACGCCCAGTAACAGGAGTTGCAGCAGTTCCAGTGCTGGCAGCGATCGCTCCCGAACCAATATTATCGATACGGACAATTGTGCCAGCAGGAACTATAGAAGTTGCCGTCCAGCTAAATGCTCCCTCATTAGTATCAACAAAAGTAGTGCCGTTCCACTCATTATCTTCAAAAATAATTTGTTCGCCGCTGCCAATGTCAACAAGGGCAACAAAAGCAATATTGTCATTTCCATCAGCATTGAAGCCAACAAATGCGATGTTTCCAGTTGCTAAAGCCATAATCTTAGTTCTAGTGTATAGATAGTTAAAACTTTGTGCGTATTGTCGGGATTAAGGAGATAGCATTGACATTCGGCAAGCGCACCAACAAATTACCCCCTTGTTAAAAGTAAATGGCTTTAGTCATATCTTGAGTTAACGACTATTTAAGATCACATGGAAATTAGATTAATAAGACATTATCAACCCCAAAACTTTGAATAAGCTGTCTGGCTAAAGCTAAACCTTAGTTACTAAAAAAATATGCCTGACAGCACCGTCTATTCATATAAATTTCAAGATTTTGTTTTAGCAAAATCATCGTAAAATAAAGGTATTGGTTTAAGTGTTGGTTTAATGTGAGGTTGAATAGCGATGAATAGATTATGGGATAGCCGTGGGCTAAATTTCTCGTATGCTTCTTTCTGTTTGAGTGCTGCTGGTCTTGTCCTTCTTTCTGCTGTGACTAATGCGGCTGAGGCCCAAACTCAGGAGACTCAAGTAATAACTACGCCTGAAAGTATTCAGGCAAATCAGCAAAATTTCCAACCATCTCAAGTTAATAATTCTAATCAGCTTTCTTCTGATTCTTCCAGCTCTGGCGGTTTAAATTTTCCTGTCCCTGATTCTAGTTCAGGATTGAAATTGCAGCCACCAGCTCAAGACGATCGACAAACGATCGATCGACTAGAATTTCGAGGATACACATCTCAAAACCCTGAATTACCTGGCGTGCCCGATCGATCGGAAGCGGATGTGAAGGCATCAACTTTGGTTTTAACTCCATTACAAAAGCCGCCAACGAGACTATTTAATCTAGAGACTGCCAATCTATTATCTCCAGGCGAGTTTAATACTTCGATCGGAGCGATTTTCTTTCTCAAAGATCAGATTGGATAAGGAACTGGTTTGCAGGTTTTTAATGGCTCAATTGATGCAGGCATTAGTGACAATTTGCAGCTAGGGATTGCCGCATCATTTTTCGATGACGATCTGGGTCGGACGATTAATGGATTTCGCTATAAGTTTAGGTATGCTGCGATCGCGCCTAATATCAAATATCAGTTTTTCCAGAATGAGAGCTTGAGTTTAAGTGCAGCAAGTTCGATCGAATTTTTGGACTTTAAAAATGGGCCAGATCCATTTTATTACGGCACACAACCAACGATTGACGCGAAGTCGATCGTTGGTACGATCCAACTCCCACTCACCTATAGCACTACTAACCGCGAACTCCAACTCCATCTCACACCTGGCATTGCCTTCTTCCCAACTAGCCTCAGTAACTTGCCATTCTACGGCACGGTTTTTAATCTGGGCGCAGGTGTAAGTTGGCAAGCGATGTCTCGGCTCAGTCTGTTTGCGGATGTCAATCTTCCTGTTGGCGGCACGAATGCTGTTAGCTCTAAAGATGGGTCTTTGTTTAAAAAGCTGGTCTTTAGTGCAGGTTTACGTTATCTCGTAAATCCAGCCGTGGGATTGGATGTCTACGCTACTAATGCTTTGGGAGCTACACCTGCCACTCGGTTTTTGGCGTTTTTACCCGATGGCGATCAAGTGGCGATCGCGGCAACGCTCAACTATGCTTTTGGCAAAGGTAGCAGCTATGCCTCCAGCTTCCGTGATGGCACACGAGTTCAACTCAGCAAGCGCGATACCCAATTGCTATTGGATGGGAT
>JARCMB010000339.1 GCA_030248825.1 Pseudanabaenaceae cyanobacterium MP8IB2.15
CCCCTCAACTCACGCGGGATGTCCGTGTATCCCGACGCTCATCTGGGTACAGATAGAGCGCGGGACTTACAGCCTCCCGAACCCACCATTAGTTAAGTCGGATTTGTGAGTAGATCTAGATCGCGATTAGGCTTACTAGTCAGCCAACGCTCGATCGCTAAACGTCCAGAGTATATGGGTAAACGGCGGCTTGTGCTCGATCGAGCTGACTATTTGGGTTGACATTAAGAATGGTATAGTTGCTTTCAATTCTATCGCTTTTCGTTTTCTTTCTCTGTTTCTTGCCCTAGTTTACAGATTTCTGAGGATCGATCGTGCTAGCTAAATCCTAGTTGGAATCGTCGATCGTGCTTGGTAGAATGTCATTAATTCCTTTGCTCATCATGTTTACACTCAAGATGCAACTGCTAGAAATTAATGGCGAATATGTAGGCGGATATCTAGATGCTAGGTATAAGGGAGGCTGGCAATGAGCGTAGGGCTGAGATCGTCAACGGTTGAGCTATTAAAACGCTTTAATACTGGGTTTCCCCAATTTTACGAGCAATTTGTCAGTAGCGAGATTCAACTTCAGAATCTGAAGTTGGCATATAGGCTTTACCAGACTCGTCAGGCGGTGATCGAAATTAAGCCTGAAGGTAGCAAGAGCGTTTTAAATTTTGCTTACCGCAATCAGTCATTTTTACTCAGCGACATTTTTGGCGTATTGGCTGCCTATGGTTTAACTATTCATAGTTTGAGTTTGTATGGGCAGATCTACCCACCTATGCTGGTGTTTGTGAAGTTGGTGATCTCACGCGGCGGCAAAGCGTTACCGACCAAAACTGCTGACAATGTGCACAAGGCGATCAGAGAAACGCTGCTGGGACGGTTTGAAGTGGAGGAAATGTTGTCCCTAGAGTTTAATCTGGACAATGGGCTGAAAAAGGTAGAGACCAATTTTTATGTCGATCGAGTTTTTCACTTACCTGCTTTGCTGATCGAAGCCGATAACCAGCCAGGACTTTTTTATAAAGTGATGAATGCTCTGTGGCAGGAAGATTTACTGGTCGTCAATGCGAATTTGCTAGTCTGGCGCGGACGGACTCGCCTGATTGTTTACTTACTCGGCCCAAATGAAGGCTTAATTCCTGAATATCTCGGTACTAAGATCGCCGAAAGTCTCAAACAACGCCTCTCCGATCGTCAAACCTGATCGCCAAACACACCACCACTACGATCGACTTGCCCAAAAAACTCGATCGACTAGCGGCGAAGGGAAGTGAAAAGAGATGAAGTGTAAATGGCAAAAGAGCAAAGGGCTACAAGAGTCCTCGCGCAAGACAGGCAACTCGAAAACTGAGATTATTCCCATGATATGGAACCAGTTCCAACGACTAGGTTTGAGCGCAAAAAACTACATCTCTAAGCCTGCTTCTGGTTCAGCATTTGAATTAGTATTCTCACACTTTCCGCCTGCTGTTCAACCGATCGAGACAGTTGTTCGGCTACCAGCGTATTTTGTTCGATCTTGTCACTTGTTCAACCGTTCTCGCAGTTTGTTCGGTAATCGCCTCAATTCTGGTTAGACTCTTTAAAAGCCCGATCCATTTCTCGTCTAAATTCTGAATGCTCTCGTCTAAATTCGGCTTGCTCTTCAGCCGTCCGCACCATAATCGAGACGATACGCTCTAAATTGGTCATGATGTTTACCTTTCGCCTATTTTTAGACTATTTTTTCGCGGTCACCGTGATTCGATCGCCCACTTTTAAGCCCATTTCTTTTGCCCATCCAGCGCGTAATTCAATCACTCTATCAACCACCACACCCTCAGCAGGGTAGACAGGGCAGGGTTCAGTTTTGCAAGGAGGTGATGAATTGGCGATTGCTACCACCTTCCCCGATAAAATAAACACCATATCGAGACCGACAATACAATTTTTCATCCAGAATGCGACAGGGCGGGCGGGCGTAAAGTTAAACAACATACCTCGATCGACAGGTAAAGCAGGACGATACATTAACCCCTTGGCTTGTTCTGGGATCGTGCGAGTTACTTCTAGATCGACTTTGCGCCCAGCGATCACCGCCGTTGCTGTAATTGGTAAAAATTGTGCCAGACTTGCTTTTGCTTGGATGTTAGGCTGTGGAACTAATGGCTCGGTCATATTCGGCACACGATCGGATTTAGGTATCGACTCAGTTGCAGACATCACAGATTGATGGCAGGATAGCAAGAATAAACTGCTAAGCCCACAGGCGATCAGAAGCGATCTCTTGCCAGATGTCTTTGCCGAGACCAGCCCAAAACCTAATACTAATCTGCGATAGGATGTGTCACAATTCTTAAGAATTGAGCTAAAAATTAAGCCAGCCATAAATTATGCCTTTTCCTTTGTATGTAGCTTTTATCTGGCATCAGCATCAACCGCTGTACAAGAGTCCCATTGCGGGGAAATATCGCTTGCCTTGGGTAAGACTGCATGGAGTTAAAGATTACTTGGATTTGATCTTAATTTTAGAGAAATTTCCGAATCTGCATCAAACCGTTAATCTCGTGCCTTCACTGATTTTGCAACTCCAAGATTACATTGATGGTACTGCCTTCGATTCATATCTGGAGCTAACTTTAACCCCAGAGCAAAATCTCAACCTAGAACAGAAACAGTTTATCGCTGAATGTTTTTTTGATGCTCATCATCATACTATGGTCGAGCCTTATCCTCGCTACGCCGAGCTATTAGACCAAAAAAAGGTGAAAGGCGTAGCTTGGTGCATAGAAAACTGGCAAGAGCAGGATTTTAGCGACTTATTAGCTTGGCACAACCTCACTTGGTTCGATCCATTATTTCGCGAACAAGATCCACAGATTCAGGAATGGTTCGATCGAGGTCGAGGTTTTACGTTAAGCGATCGACAACTAATTTACTCAAAGCAAAGAGAAATCATTGCCCGCATTTTGCCCAAACATCGCGAAATGCAAGAGTCAGGACAGCTAGAAATCATCACCACGCCTTATACTCACCCGATCATGCCACTGCTAGCAGATACCAAAGCAGGACGAGTTGCAGTACCGCAAATGTTACTGCCTGGACTCAGATTTCGCTGGGAATCGGATATCGAACTGCACCTCGAAAAAGCGCGTCAGGTTTATCGGAAATACTTTGGCAAAGAACCGAGTGGGTTGTGGCCGTCGGAACAGTCGGTCAGTCCTGCAATTTTACCGATTGTCTCGAAGCAAGGATTTCGCTGGTTATGCTCAGATGAAGCCGTGCTGGGATGGAGTCTGGGACACTACTTTCGGCGCGATCAAAATGGTCAAGTAATCGAGCCGCAGATTCTCTATCAGCCATATGGGCTTGATACAGTGCATGGTGAATTGTCGATCGTGTTTCGCGACCATCGGCTTTCAGACTTGATTGGTTTTAGCTATAGCTCTATGCCTGCGGATGTCGCCAGTAACGATCTATGCACCCACCTCAAGGGCATCCATGCTGCCTATCTGGAATATCAGCAAAATAGTCCACATTCAGGTAGCGATGATCGACCTTGGTTGGTAACAATTGCCCTAGATGGCGAGAACTGCTGGGAGTATTATCCTCAAGACGGTAAAATTTTCTTGGAAACGCTCTATACACAGCTATCTCAAGAAGAATCCTTGCGTCTGGTCACTGTTTCTGAATTTATTGACCAGTTTCCCCCTGTGGACAAGATCCCACCGCACCAACTCCATAGTGGCTCTTGGATTGATGCTAATTTCACCACTTGGATTGGCGATCCTGTAAAAAATCGCGCTTGGGAATTACTGGCTGAAGCTCGGCAAGTATTACACAACCATCCCGAAGCCACCCAAGAAAACAACCCAGAAGCTTGGGAAAGCCTATTTGCTGCTGAAGGTTCTGACTGGTTCTGGTGGCTGGGTGAGGGACATAGTTCAAATCAGGACTACATGTTCGACCAGCTATTTCGAGAGCATCTCCAAGCTCTATATCGGGCATTAAATGAGGTTGTACCGACAAGTTTGCTCTATCCTTTAGAACCTCATGGTATTTCCACTAATCAACGTCCTGAAAGCTTGATTCACCCGATCATTGACGGTGAGGGTGACGATCATAACTGGCATGGGGCGGGGCAGATCGATCTGAATGCAGGACGGGGAACGATGCATAAAAACGGGCTGGTAAAACGAATATGGTACGGTCAAGACCACTTTCACTTTTATCTCAGGCTCGACTTTAACTCAGACTTTAAACTCGATTTAAGCTCGGCTGATACTGCTCCCAATGTTCATCTATTTTGGTTTTATCCCGATCGAGCAAATTACAATAGCCCTATTCTGCTCAGCAACCTGCCCGATGTCCCTCCCCTAAATTATCAATTTCATCACCACCTCAATATCGATCTTTTTGCCCGATCGGTCGAGTTAAATGAAGCATTTGAGGATCATAGATGGCAAAATATACCTACGCGCACAAAAATAGAATTTAACCAATGCCTCGAAGTTTCCCTGCCTTGGGAAGATCTCGATCTGAATCCTGAAAGTACGACTAGGTTGGTAATTCTGCTTAGTCGTAGGGGAATATTTCAAACCTCTCTGCCAGAACACACTATTATTCCTATAGAAGTGCCCTAGTTAAGTATCTAGTTTAAGTATCAAGAGAAAATCTGTGGAAAAGGAAAAATCAAGCATTGAGTCAATTGTGGAGCAAGCCATGCTCGATGGCTACCTCACCCCCGCCATGGAAACCGAGGTTGGTCGAATTTGCGACAGTGCCTTTGAGCTGTCGGTCGAAGAATACATGGCACTAGATCGGCTGATGGGGGCATTGCTAACTGGCGATGTCGTGGCTGTGCCTCGGAAGCAATTTATAAATGTAATGGAAGAGTTGGTGCTGAGTGAAGCTGTGGCAAAGGTCGCAGAAGTAGAAGCTAGCAGTAACCATATTCTCGATTTGGGGGATATTGCTGCCTATGCGCTTAACCGTTTACCGCCGCTCTATGCCACCACCGAGGAAGGTGCAGTCTACCAGCGAGAACGCGCTTTAGCTGATTTGTTCCCCTTGATTGCTCAGCAGGTCAAAGAAGCGATCGAACGAAATGTCGATCGACCCGAATTTTTCCCCGAACGCTCGACAATCGGTCAGAAGGGAGATGGGGTCTTGTCGCAAATTAGTTCGTTGCTACAGGCATATGCACCTGAATTTGAGTCTAAATCCTGATTTTTCCTAAGCAGTCTCCAAAAGCAGC
>JARCMB010000340.1 GCA_030248825.1 Pseudanabaenaceae cyanobacterium MP8IB2.15
CAATATCTAGACAACTGGCTACGAAGCTCGAAAGTCTCAAGAGTGATCTTGAGAAGCCCGCGCTGTACTCGTAGAGTCAGCGTCGGGAGAAGTCACGCTTGGCTACAGTGTCATCCACCCATAGCAAAATATCTCGATCGTAGAGAGATAAAGTCATAAGTTTTCTCCTAGTTGTGCGTCGAGCCATTAACGAAACTCACGGCGAAACTCACGGCGAATCGCACTCATCGGCATAGTTTTACTTTTGCCCAAATACTGAAAAATTAATGCCATAACTGGAATGTGGGGGAATGTTGCGCTAATCTCCGATTCCTCGTACTTGCCATTTTGGAGTAAGTAAATCGTGAGTTTGCCACCCTCACATCGCCAAATCTCTGGAACCCCGATTGCTTCATAGGCGCTCACCAGAGTTTTTGAGGTTAGGTCAACTTCGATCGCTAAATCAGGTGGCGGATCGATCTCGAGATCGACACGTTTCATCCCCACAGCAGCCATGTAGTTGCGAATGTAAAAGCAATCATCTGGTTCAATCCCAGCCATTTGAGATCGCTTTTTAAACGTAGTTGAACCGAGAGATTCCCATTCCATTTCTAGATGATCGAGCAAGATTTTGAGCAGGTCGCCGATTATGACTTTGAAACGTTCATGTTCTGGTAAAGGCATCCGAATCTCCAAGGTTCCATCGTAAAAAGCGATTCGAGATCGGCGTTTTTCGCCAAGTTCGGTCAAAATCGCCTCAAATTTTTGCCAGTCGATCTGGTGCAGGCAAAGACTTTGACCTGGGAGAATTTCAATTCGATCGAGAGGAATCGTAATGCTCATTTAACTTTCTCCTGACTTAAATTCAATTCGACGGATTCGATCGAGCTTCGTCAAGCTCAAAGCAATAGTCCTCAATCACTGGGTTGGTTAATAATCGATCGCAAGCTAGGTTTAATTTTGCGTCAGCATCTTTCTCATCTTCGGCATCCAAGACCATTTCGATATACTTGCCAATTCGTACCGACTCCACCGCGAAGTCCATTTGGGTCAAAGCCGACTGCACCGCCGTTCCTGCTGGATCTAGCACTGAAGGGCGTAATGTTACGTAAACTCTTGCTTTGAATTTCATAAGTCTTAGAATTACTGTGAAATGCGATCATCATATCAGTTAGCCAAATCTCGATCGACACCCCACTAATTCCTAGCAATCAGGAATAAAGCTAAACTAGGGTTTGTGATTATCAAATAACATTCGTCAGCCCCAGTATTTTTATTTATGTCAGCTAATATTGCTTATTTTGATTGTCCTGCGGGAATTGCAGGCGACATGTGCTTAGGGGCCTTGGTGAGTGCGGGAGTGCCGATCGAATATCTCAGCGAAGTTCTAGCGCGGTTAACAATTGGGCACGAAGTAAAGTTACGCGCCGAATTAGTGCATCGTAACGGACAACAAGCGACCAAGGTACATGTCGATCTACTTGGTGAAACTGGCTTGGAAACGGATTTTAAGCATGGGCATCATCGTCATTTACCCGAAATTGAGCAGATTATTCGCCAAGCCAACCTCTCACCTCAAACTGAAGCCCGTAGTCTGGCAATATTTCGACAACTGGCGATCGCCGAAGGTAGCGTGCATGGCATTCCTCCTGAACAAGTGCATTTTCATGAAGTGGGAGCATTGGATGCAATCGCCGATATCGTTTGCACCTGTGCAGGATTGGATTGGTTGGGAGTGGAACAAGTGTATTGCTCGGCATTGCCTGTGGGCGGAGGCTTTGCGCTATGTGAACATGGTAAATTGCCTGTGCCTGTTCCCGCCGTGCTCAAGTTATGGGAAATGCATGAGGTGCCAGTCTTTAGTAACGGAATTGAGAAAGAACTAGTGACACCGACTGGAGCGGCGATCGCTGTAACCTTGAGTAAAAAATTTGGTGCGCCGCCAGAGATCGAGATCAAAAAAATTGGCTTAGGTGCTGGTTCGCACGATTTAGAGATTCCCAATATTTTGCGATTATGGCTGGGCAAGAAAAGCAAGAGCGAGAAAAGGTCTAAAAAAAAACAGAAACGATCGCGGTCTTAGAAACTCAAATTGACGATCTGAGTTCTCAAGTGATTGGTTATGTGATGGAGCAACTTCTCAGTGCAGGGGCGTTGGATGTATTTACGCAGTCGATCGGGATGAAAAAGTCGCGTCCAGGCATTTTGATTACGGTGATTTGTCCATTCGATCGAGTCACCACTTGCGAAGACATCCTATTTCGCGAAACCAGCACTTTAGGGATTCGCCATCGTTGGCAAGAGCGGGTGATCTTATCTCGAAAGATCGCTGAAGTTGAGACAGTCTACGGTAAAGCCAGAGTCAAGTTCGCTGAGCGTGATGCGGAAATTCTGACAGTTCAACCTGAATATGAAGATTGCGCTCACCTAGCCCGAAAACATCATGTTCCACTTTGGCAAGTTCAAGATGCGGTTCGAGATACTGCTCTAGCTACACTTAGAAAAGATGAGTTGACAAAATTAGAGGTTGCATATGAGAGCTAATCGATTCGTTGCATTTGGACTATTAATAATTCCGATCGGCGGCGCGATTGCTTTGTTAGCACCTCTATTTTTTGTTCTGATTACGGCTTTTGCTCCACCAGATTTTAAGCCGACATCCAGCCTGATCCCGACAACATGGACATTGGATAACTTTCGTCGGGCTTGGCAACAAGGAGATTTTTTGCTGGCGTTTGCCAACTCGACTTTAATTGCGATCGGGGTGACAGCATCTCAGACATTTACTTCGGCTCTGGCAGGTTATGCCCTAGCGCGGCTCAATTTTCGTGGACGCAATGGCGTTTTGCTGTTGGTGTTAGCTACTCTGATCGTTCCATTTCAGTTGTTGGTAATTCCGATCTTTTTGGTGCTGAAATGGGGACATCTAATCAATACATACGGGGCATTGATTTTGCCCACCGCCGCAAATGGATTTGGCATCTTTTTATTACGGCAATATATCCAAACGATTCCAATTCAATTAGAAGAAGC
>JARCMB010000341.1 GCA_030248825.1 Pseudanabaenaceae cyanobacterium MP8IB2.15
ATTCGATCGAGATCGATCGCGTTTACGACTAATGCGTTGGACTTTTTTTTGCTCAGATTTTGGTTCTGATTGCTGGCTAGACTTCTGACGAGGTTTTTGATTGGGCTGTGACAATGATTCAGGATGATCTTGCGGCTGAGAAGATTGACTGGGTAATGAGTTCGATCGATCGGATCCGTTTAATGTGCTTAGTTCGGGATCTGGTTCAGCAGGACTTTTGGCTGGAACTTCGACTACTGAATTTTTAGGGATATTTCTAACTACAGGCTTCTGCCCCATCCAGTTAGCCCAAATTTGCTGCAAATGACTAACAAGACTTTGAGGCGTTTTCTTGTGATAGCCTCTGCCACGCTTTACTTTTCTCAATTTTGCCTGCTGGATTGACGGGGAGGACGGTTGAGATGGTTTAAGTTTCGATGATTCTGGCATAGCCCTAAAGCAGAAACTCTACATATTATACGGCTTCCGATCGAACTAAGACTTCAGCGTGATGACGGATGTGATCGCCGATCAAAGTCGCAATGAAATAATAGCTGTGATCGTAGCCTTGATGTCGGCGTAATACCAATGGTTGTCCAACCTTGGCACAGGCTTGTTCAAATACTTCTGGCAATAATTGCTGCTCTGTGAGAAATCGATCGCTCAGTCCTTGGTCAATCAAAATCGTTCGACCCATATCTAGTTTCTGCGTCAGCACTAATTCGCTGGCATCATAATCTCGCCAAGTTTCAGAGTCGGAACCCAGATAACCACTGAAGGCTTTCTGTCCCCAAGCACATTCGATCGGAGCAGAGATCGGGGCAAAAGCTGAGACAGACTGGTAACGCTGCGGATTGCGTAAAGCACATACCAACGCCCCATGCCCACCCATCGAATGCCCAAAAATGCCTTGGCGTTCTGGCTGAGCAGGAAAGTGAGCCGCAATCAGAGCTGGCAACTCATCAACAACGTAGCTATACATCTGGTAATGCTTTGACCAAGGGATCTGGGTGGCATCGACATAAAAACCCGCACCACTACCAAAATCCCAATCCCGATCTTCGTCCTCTATGCCTGTATTACGGGGGCTAGTGTCTGGGGCAACCAAGATTAATCCATACTGGGCGGCAAACTGTTGTGCTCCCGCCTTGATCATAAAAGTTTCTTCAGTACAGGTCAGCCCTGCCAGCCAGTAAAGTACAGGGATCGATCGAGCCTTAGCTTGTGGCGGTAAGTAAACCGAAAACTTCATCTCGCTGTTACAGGCTTCGGAGTGGTGGCGATAGAAACCTACCGTACCTCCAAAGCTAGAATGCTGGCTGATTAATTGCGGTGCAGGAATAGACATATAGAAATCCGTTGTGAAGTGTGAGATTTTGTAATGCCCCCAACCCCCAATTTTAGGGGCTAAGAATCTTGTCCCCCCAGAATTGGGGGCTAGGGGGCAAATTCGTTCCGAGCTTTACGACTAACTTAGGATTGCTATGCTTGACTTGCTCTAGGGGAAAGTAACGACGCTGCGGATCGATTCGCCTTTGTGCATGAGGTCAAAAGCGCGATTAATTTCCGCCAACGGCATGGTGTGCGTAATCAAATCGTCAATGTTGATTTTGCCTTCCATATACCAATCGACGATTTTTGGCACATCGGTACGTCCCCTCGCGCCCCCAAAAGCCGAGCCTTTCCAGATCCGCCCCGTCACGAGTTGAAATGGACGAGTGCTGATTTCTTGACCCGCACCCGCTACCCCCACGATCACGCTCATACCCCAACCCTTATGACAACACTCCAACGCCTGACGCATCAGCTTGACATTGCCAACACACTCAAAGCTATAGTCCGCACCGCCTTTAGTCAAATCAACCAGATACGGCACTAGATCGCCCTTGACTTCTAAAGGATTGACAAAGTGAGTCATGCCAAACTTTTCTGCCAGTTCACGTTTGTTCGGGTTGATGTCCACACCGATAATCATGTTGGCTCCAACCATGCGCGCCCCTTGGATCACGTTCAGCCCGATCCCACCTAGCCCAAATACGATAACGTTCGATCCTGCTTCCACTTTCGCAGTATTGATCACCGCCCCGATGCCTGTGGTCACGCCACAACCGATGTAGCACACCTTATCAAACGGCGCATCATCCCGAATTTTCGCCACGGCAATTTCTGGTAAAACCGTGTAGTTGGCAAATGTCGAAGTTCCCATGTAGTGATAAATCGGCTGCCCGTCGATCGAAAACCGACTTGTACCATCGGGCATTACGCCACGTCCTTGGGTAGTTCTGATCGCTTGGCAGAGATTGGTTTTACGGCTGAGGCAATACTCGCACTGGCGGCATTCTGGGGTGTATAGCGGGATCACTCGATCGCCTACTTTCAGACTCGTCACACCTGCACCAATCTCAACTACGACACCTGCGCCTTCGTGCCCTAGGATTGTCGGGAATATGCCTTCAGGATCATCGCCAGACAGCGTAAATGCATCAGTGTGACAAATACCTGTAGCTTTGATCTCGATCAGAACCTCACCTGCTTGCGGCGGCTGAAGCTGGACTGTTTCGATCTGAAGCGGTTGACCTGCGGCGAAAGCCACTGCTGCCTTAACATCCATACATTCCCCTGCGCCAGTTTTCGTAGAGTCCTTTCAAATTATCCCTGCTTTCGATCGGACTCGACTAAAATTTAGACAATAGTTTTGGTGAGATATGAAAACAAAAACAATTACGGTTCGGGTCAATGTAGAAGCTGCTCACATCTTTGAAAAGGCTCCTGAGGAGGAAAAGTGCAAAATCGAGGCGTTACTCAGCTTAAAACTAATTGAAGCGATTCGCCAAAAAAGAACACTGGAAGAAGTGATGAGTGACATCAGCCAGAAAGCACAAGAGCGAGGATTGACACCAGAAATTTTGGACTCAATTTTGTATGAGCAGTAAAGTACGTTACGTTTTCGATACAAATGTAATTGTGAGTTCATTGCTATTCGAGCATGGTAATCCCTCTAAAGCTTTCCGATATGCTTTGAAAAAGTTCAGGAATGCCGCGATCCGAAGGATGACAAGATTTTAGAACTGGCATTAAATGGAGTTGCGGAATTTATTGTCAGTGGTGATAAGGATGTACTGGTGCTTAATCCGTTTCGAGATGTGAAGATAGTCACGGCAGAGGAGTTTTTGAGAGCAGTGAAGTTTGAGTAAATTATCATACCGTTCTAATGCTTCGATCGAATTAGGCCCTAAAGTTACGATCGAAATTCAAATTTCCTGTATGCTCTGGTAATTATTGAGCAATTATGTGGGGAATGGCTTGTGTGGTGGTGGCAGACTAATCAAAAAACTGTGTGGGAAAAGCTAACTAGCTATTTTTCTGGTTTAGCATTGACCTGCGGCATCTCAGTTTGTCTATGCTTACTTATTAGTCAGCCAGTTCAGGCGCAGTCGGTTCAAGATCTGCAAAACTATCAACAATTAGTAGAGCAGCAAAGACAAATTATCCAAAAGCAGCAAGAGCAAATCCAGATGATTGCCAAACCTGCTCAAGATCGATTGGAGTCATTGCGTAAAAACATTAAAGTTACCCAAGCGCAACTCGACCAAAATACGCGCAAGTTAGCCGAAGCAGGAGTCAAACTTAAGCAACTGGAATCCAAGCTCGATCGATCGGAGTTCTCACTCAAACAAAAACGTAACGCCACAATCGTCAGACTGCGCTATTTGCAAAGACAACAGTTGGGGCAATGGTGGGCGGTAATGCTGAGTAGTAAAGATTTGCTGCACTTTGCCGATCGACGTCGCCAGCTCAGTCGGATTTATGAAGGCGATCGAGAATTATTGACAAAACTCAAGCAGGTGAACGATCGAGTCGAACAAGAACACGATGCGATCTCCACCCAGAAAAACGAAATCGACCTGCTCAACCAACGGCTGACTTACCAAAAAGCTACGTTTGAAGCCGAAGCTGTTGCCCAAACTCATGTCGTCGATCGATTAAAGAGCGATCGACGTTCGCTGGAACTAGCCGAAGATAGACTTGCCCAAGATTCTCGCCAGATCACCTCCTTAATTTTGGCAAAATCACAGACCACGCC
>JARCMB010000342.1 GCA_030248825.1 Pseudanabaenaceae cyanobacterium MP8IB2.15
AATCCTCGATCATGTCAATTTGGGATTGCTCTAGATTCGTTGCCCCCTTTTCCCATAGCCCCATGCTGTATTTAGGATAAATCACATCACTATTACCCATCATGACATTCAGCATGGCTTGGGGTAAGTCGTACTGAATCTGCATCAAATCTCGCGATCCTTCTGCTAAATGCTCTGTTTCGGTTAAAACCCATTCGTAAGGGGCAAGCAGAGCAGGAAAGTGCCGAAAAAAGATCGGCATACAGATATCAAACATCGATCGAATCACCGAATCGGGAAGCTCTAACCCGTTAATATACGACTCTGCCACTGCCATTTGGACAATGTTCACCGCTTGGGTGGCAAGACGAGTTGTTCTGTATGCTAAGGGGGTTTTGACCTGAATATCTCCGAGGCAGGGGATATGTTTCGCGAAAGTTGACACTTGTGGGATAGATGTCATGGCAATACTCCTAATTTCTCTAGTGATGTTTAGCTCTAGGGGGCAAGACTAATCGCACTCAAATTAGGTTTTATTTTAGTACCATCGCAAGCATAGGTCTGATAAGTTTTGCAACTTATTAGACGTTCATTAATTTATACTTATGCGGTCAGAGAGATTTGAACTCTCACAGCTTTCGCCACTACCACCTCAAGATAGCGTGTCTACCATTCCACCATGACCGCTGATTTAGATTGAAATCTAGATTAGAATTTCAGCATTTACCATATTACAGCAATGGTGCATTTATCTAATTATTAATTTCAAACTTTCCTGATTAGCTAGAACGGGTGGCAATAAACGCGATCGAATGCTGCCAGATCACTAGAGTATGGCTTTGTCCTGGCGATGCCACATCAACGCAAATGCAATCGATGTCGATCCACTTCACGGTTCCTTTGATGCTGTCGCCAGTTACCAGCTTAACTTCGACTTCTTCTTTGTCCTTGATCATGTTATGGACGCGGCGAATACTGGGTGTGCTGGTATTTAATTCCGTAAACATAGGTTTTTGGTGACTTGATGGTGGATGATTTTTGGGTTTTTCACTTTGTCGCTTAACTTCCTGCTCTACGAGAGCGGCAACTGCTTCTACCCCTTTTTCGTATGCTTTTCTCAGTTCTTCAGGATTAATCGCCATGTATTTGCTTGTTGGTTAGCCTAACTGGATTTCGGCAGACTCACGACCGATTGTAACCTAGAAATCAGGCTAAATCTCAGTCGATCGATCCCGATTTGGATCTAATAAGTTTCTGAGGATTTGGAGCAGTTCTTGTTCTTGGTAAGGCTTCGTGAGATAGGCATTTGCGCCGAGATTGATCGCTAGCTGACGATGTTTTTCGCTACTCCGAGAAGTCAGCATGATGATCGGTAAATTACTCAAATTCACATCTGAGCGCATCCGAGCGATCAAGGCATAACCATCGGTACGTGGCATTTCCATATCAGAAATTACGGCATTGACCTGTAAACCGCCTAGGAGTTTTTCGATCGCATCTTCACCGTCGATCGCCTGCTCGGTCATAAAGCCTGCTTTTTCGAGTGCGATTGCCAGATAGCGGCGCACATTCACAGAATCATCCACGACTAAAATACAATCTGGCTGAGTGATGGGGGATGAAGAATAGATCGGCGGAGCTTGAGTCGGGATGTAGTTACTCTCATCGATCCAGTGAAAAACTTTAGTGGGATTGAGTAATGGCACAACTTGACGGCTGCCAAGAATGATACAACCAGAGAAACAATCAGGTAATGGAATATCCCCTTCAGCCTGACGAATATTCACCTCTTGTTCACCCCAGCAGGCATCAACTGGAACCGCTAAAATTTTGGCGTTATATTCTATGACTATCACCGCTCTTGCTGTTCCAGGCTTGTCTTCGGCATAACTGGCGTGATAGATGCAGTTGAGCCGCAGATGATCGCGAATCTGTAAAACTGGCAACTGTTGACCATGCCAGAGAAATGTGAAATCGGTGATCTGTTCTGGTTGATATGGGATCACCGCTTGGACAATGCCCGCAGGAATCGCCATCAACATATGATCGGTTTCTACTAGCATGATCCGAGTCGAAGCCAGCGTTAATGGAATTGAGATCGTAAATGTTGTACCTACTCCCAACTCAGTATTAATCCTAATCTCTGCACCAATCTTAGCTAGTTCCGTCCGAACCACATCCATGCCTACGCCACGCCCTGAGAGAGCAGTGACTCGATCTGTAGTGCTAAAGCCTGGTTCAAAGATAAATGAGAGTAGTTCTGATTCGTTGAGTCGATCGACTTGAGTTTGGTCTTTACCTTCTGCAATCAGATTTCGGCGTACCTTCGATCGAATTTTTTCAACATCGATCCCTCTACCGTCGTCGCCGATCTCGATCGTGGTTCGATCGCTATCTTGGCTAGCAGTAATTGAAATGTTTCCTTGGGTGGGTTTACCAAGTTCGATCCGAGTTGCGACATCCTCAATGCCATGATCGAAAGCATTCCGCAACATATGATTAAGTGGATCGGTGAGGACATCCAAAACTACTCGATCGATCAAAAGCTCACCATTTTGAATATCGACATCAACCCGTTTACCATGCTCTAAAGCCAAGCCTCGAATTACTCTGGGAAATCTACCTACCACATCTGATAAAGGTCGCATTCTCAGTTGAAGTACGGTGTTGTGTAACTGCCTGAAGTTACGAGTAAAACTCACTGCACTTTGTTCTGCTTCTGATACGGTCAGATCGATATCCTCTGAAACTTCTTCCAACTTGACGATTGTTTCCATCACACCTTGAAACAGGGAGTGCAAATCGGTATAGCGATCCATTTCTAAGCTGTCAAATGTTTGTGGAAGAACAAGATCGTGAGTTTGTTGAGTGTTGGTTGATAACTGATTTTGGTTATTTGTCTCTTCATTGGTGGTTCGATCGTAAACATTACTGAGTTCTATATTCGACTTCTCTAATTCACGAATTCTGACACTGAGAGTCTGAACTAATGACCGTAGACGGCGAAGTTGAGCATCGGAACTGCTCCGTTCGATCGCCAATTCTTCAGATAAATCGTGCAGGTGATCGAGTTGAGTTACAGGTAGACGAATGCTTGAGCTTTTGATATAAGCTGAGACAAGATTTGAAACGGAATCTGGCAGAGATTCAGGCAAATCATTAGCTTCGCTGGACTCTAAATCTTCAAATAGTTGATCTACACTTTTGACTACATCTTTTTGGATGCCTTGATATTCGCTTATCTTGCGATCGAGTTTAGATTCACGGCTATCAGATTCAGGAATGATATAAGATGAGAAGTCTTGACGTTTACGGCTTTTCTCTTTCTGATTTTCGACCTGTTTTTTAATAGGGATAAGACTAGCTACCTGACTCGGTATTTCTGGAATTATTTCTGGAATTATCTCTGGAATTAATTTAGGGATTTCCTGAGTAATTTCTGGAATAATAGTTTCAGTGAAAATCTCGGCATCAAACAAATCAACCCCTTGACTAATCTCATTTCTAATATCACGATCGGGTTCAGTAGCAAACAAGTCGAGGTCGTCACAGATCCCCTCTAGACTAAAGGGACTAGGTAAGAGTTCTTCTTCTAAAACATCCCAGCTAAATGGGCTTTCTAAATCTTCTGTCAGATTTGAGAGATCGAGAATTGCCGTATCGATCTCTGAGGCATCGAATGTAATCGCCTCTGGGATTGATAAATCAGCTAAATTAGCCGCCACTTCTATGTATTCGATCGAACGAGTCTCGCTTACCTCACTAGGGAAATTTACAAACAGATCTAATTCTCGATCGACAACATTCTCTAAATCTTCCCCTAAGTCATCTACTAGGTCATCTACTAGGTCATCTAATCGATTATCTATTAGGTCATCTACTAGGTCATCTAGGCTATCCAATCGATCATCTACTAGGTCATCTAGGCTATCCAATCGAT
>JARCMB010000343.1 GCA_030248825.1 Pseudanabaenaceae cyanobacterium MP8IB2.15
GCTTGAAGTTGGTAATTAATTGGATGGGTAAGTATGGCAAAGCCTGAGAGTATTTTCAGTTCTGCATCATCGGCAAACTTTCAACCCAGACTGGAGTCTAGACAGCTATGGGGCAAGATCTTTTCGATCGTCTGTTTAGCGGCAACTTTGTTCGGGCTGATTATTCTAGCGGTGCTGATTGTGGATGTTTTTCACGATGGATTACCGCGCTTCAATGCCGATCTGATTACTCAACCACCTTCATTTCGTCCTGCGAAGGCTGGCTTTAGAGTAGCTCTGATGGGTTCTCTGGCAATGTTGACATTCGTCCTCTTGCTAGCAGTACCGATTGGCGTAGCCTCAGCGATTTACTTAGAAGAATACGCGCCTAAAAACAAGCTCACTGCTTTTATCGAACTGAATATCTATAATTTGGCAGGTGTGCCTTCTATTGTCTACGGTATTCTGGGGTTGGGACTATTTGTGCGAGGCTTGTACGGCGGTGGTGCGCCTGTACTGATGGCGGGTGCGCTTACCGTGGCGTTATTAATTTTGCCGCCAATTATTGTCGTGGGGCGTGAAGCAATTCGCTCTGTGCCACAGTCGGTGCGTCAGGCCTCTTATGGTGTTGGAGCGACGAAGTGGCAAACAGTCAGACATCACGTTCTACCATCAGCCATGCCTGGGATTTTGACTGGCGTAATCATCTCGACATCTAGAGGGGTGGGTGAAACTGCACCGCTCGTCGTGCTTGGCGTTGGTACGGTTCAGTCCGATCCCAGCATCTCTTTGTTGAACTTGAATGCCTTGTTCGGCGGCAGGTTTAGCGAAACTCTTAAAGGGACTGTGTGGGCAAAAGATAACTTCTTCTCGGTATTGCCCTATCAAGTCTATGAATGGGTTGGCGATCCTAAGGCACAATTTCAAACGCTAGCTTCGGCTGGGATTATCTTATTAATGTTGGTGGTATTGGGGATGAATGCGATAGCCATTTACTTTCGTAGTCGTACTCCTAAGCTGTAATTCTGGTCACACTTTAGACCACAGTATAAGTTTTTGAAAAATGGGAGTTTATCGTGTCTGAATCTTCATTTGAACCCTCGACTAAGATATCGCAGGAGATCGGTTCGACTAATGAATCGCAAAGTCCACAAGAAGTTATTCTTGAGGCTAAAGATGTGGCAATCTACTATGGTGGCGCAAGTCAGCCTTCTGTATCGGATGTGAATTTATCAATTCGCCAAAATCAGATCACATCATTTATCGGCCCATCAGGTTGTGGCAAAAGTACGGTGTTGCGATGTTTTAACCGTCTCAACGATCTGATCGTTGGAGCTAGAGTTACTGGCTCGATCGACTTTGCTGGAAAAGATTTATATGCTCCTAATATCGACCCTGTAGAAGTGCGTCGCCATATCGGTATGGTGTTCCAACGCCCTAACCCCTTCCCTAAATCGATTTGCGAGAATATTGCTTTTGGTCCACGCATCAACGGCTACAAAGGGAATATGGATGAGCTGGTCGAGCGTTCGCTTAAACAAGCGGTAATTTGGGATGAAGTTAAAGATAAGCTGAAACAGAGTGGACTTGCCCTTTCTGGTGGTCAGCAACAAAGATTGTGTATTGCCCGCGCGATCGCCGTTCAACCAGATGTAATTTTGATGGATGAGCCTTGTTCGGCGCTCGATCCCATTTCCACCCATCGCATTGAAGAACTGATGCAAGAGTTGAAGCAGATCTACACGATTATCATTGTTACCCACAACATGCAGCAAGCAACTCGTACATCTGATATGACTGCTTTCTTTAATACTGAAGTTGATGACCAAGGGAAACGCACAGGTAAGCTGGTAGAATTTGCTCCCACTGAGGATATTTTTAATAGCCCTTCTCAAGCTTCAACGGCGCGTTATATCAGTGGTCAGTTTGGTTAATCGGGTTCATACGACTTCAGAAAAGCTGGATGCTTCTGTGTATGAGCCAAACAGACTGGTTCCGTCAATTACGCCATTATTAGAATCGCTGTCCATACTAATCAAATACATCTGATGGTCGTCGAGCCTGAAGTTCCTAGGGAATTTTGTGTTTCGATCGTAGATCGCGTATTCCAAGCTAGCCTGGCTGAGGTTAGTTTCGCTTAGATCGACCCCAACTAAATCAGCTCCGTACAAGTCAGCACTGTATAAGTCGGCTCCAGCCAGATTTGCTCGATGTAAATTGGCATCACTCAGATTTGCTTCCGACAGAGTCGCTTTGCCAAGGTTAGTACCAATTAGATTTGATGCCATCAGGTCAGCACCCTTAAGATTTGATTCGCTGAGATTGGCATCTCTAAGGTTAGCATCTCTGAGATCGGTACCAATCAGATATGTGCTCACCATGCTGACTCGGCTCAAGTCTGCCTCTCTGAATATGGCTTTGTAGAGATCTGCCCCACTGAGGTTGGCATCGCAAAGCTTGGTGTTTGACAAATTCGCACCTAAAAGATTGCACCCATTCAATCTGGCTCCAGTTAAAACTGCTCCACTGAGATCGATCCCACTTAACTTAATGCCTCTAAGTCTTGCCCCAAAGAGGTTGGGGATAATCGTGGGGTTTCGATCGCGCCAACGATTCCAACTCGATACGCCTTGTTTCAGAATTGCGAGATGCTCTTCATTTGCCATCCGATCTCCTCTGACTAGGCGGGCTGTACTAACAATGGCTCTAGTTTTGGTTTTAGTTTGCATAAATCTCAACCTCCTGAGTAGCTGCTTGAGTGGGTCGATCTGACAAAAATCTGCTTGATAAGATATTTATTTGTAAGATATTTTGGTGATGGGGAAAGATCGAAATGGGAGGTAAGGCGAATAATTGTTTCATATGCAGCTATAAGCGATCGAGATGCCTGTCCAGTAGGGAGAAGATAGCAGTTAAGCATCCTGATGCAAACATGAGTAAACATGAAAAATTAAACATGAAAAAACAAGAATTGAGGGCGATCGAATATGCCATCTGATCTGCCATCTGACCCAAGCACTCGATCGAATCCCGATCGAACCGATGATCGCACCGAAGCCGAGACGCATTTCCGCACTGGACAAGAGTTACAGGGCAAGGGTAAGTTTTATGCTGCCCAAGAAAGTTATCAGCAAGCGATCTCGATCGATCCCGAACACGCGGCGGCTCATGCGGCAATTGGCGATTTACTCCACCGTCAGGGCAAGATTCAGGAGTCGATCGATGCTTACACCCACGCCATCCAACTTAATCCCGATCTGGTTAACGCCCATTTTGCCCTCGGTAATGTTTACCAGCAGCAGGGCTGGCAGGAATTAGCTCTAACGCACTATCAAAAGGCGTTGGCATTAAAGCCTGAGCTGTTTACATTCGACTCGCATTTTAATCTGGGCAATATGCTGCGCGATCGAGGCAACTTTGAAGCGGCGGCGAATTCTTACCAAAGTTCGATCGACCTCAAACCAGACTACATCCCCGCTTATCAAGAACAAGTCAATGCTTTGGTGAAGCAGGGTAAAACGATCGCCGCGCTTGAGGTCTATGACAATCTGGGATCGATCGATCCTGAACTAGTCAGTGCCAAGCAATATAACGATTTAGGGATTGCTTGCATCGAGCAAAAAAAATTAGATGAGGCGATCGAATGTTTCCAAAGAGCGATTATCACCAAACCCGACTTTGCCGATGCTCACTGTAATCTCGGCAATACTTTTCTCCAGCAAAATCAGCTACGTGAAGCAATTTTCGCTTATCAAGAAGCTTTGGAGATCGATCCTGAGTTTGCCGAAGTCTATTACAACCTTGGCATTGTGCTGATGCAGTCCAATCGATTAGATGAGTCGATCGCCTGTTTGGAAGCCACGATCGCGCTCAAACCCGATTGGTCACAAGCTCAACATCATCTCGACATCGCGATCTCCAGACAAAATCAACCAAATTAAGCCTTGGCGCTGACCAATTTGCCATCAGCATCGACATGCAAGCCGCATTCTTGGTTGCTGAGTTCCCACCACCACCTACCCGCACGCAGATCTTCGCCTGGTTCGATCGATCTAGTACAGGGAGCGCAGCCGATACTGGGGTAATTTTTGTCGTGCAGGGCATTGTAAGGAACTTGTCGATCGCGGATATATGCCCAGACTTGATCGTTGCTCCAGTCGATCAAGGGGTTGATTTTAAATATTCCTCTAGGCGCATCTAACTCGACGATTTGCATATTCGATCGATTGTCGGTCTGATCTCGTCTCAATCCCGTAATCCAAGCATCTAGCCCTTGCAAAGCCCGATTCAGTGGCTCAACTTTGCGGACATAACAGCACTGTTTGCGATTTTCGACGCTGTCATAAAACAGGTTAATGCCATGCTCTTGAACCATCGACTGCACAGCTTCGGTGGCAGGAAACATAATTTCCAATTGCAGTTGGGGATATTTCTGCCGCACCGCCGCCATCAGATCGTAGGTTTCACTTGGCAGGCGACCCGTATCGAGTGTAAACACACGGGCATCAGGACGAATCTGAGCCAGCATATCGATTAACACCATATCCTCAGCCCCGAAACTAGATGCCAGTGAGACGCGAGGATAAAACTCCTCTAATGTCCAAGTCAATATCTCTTGAGGCGATCGACCTTCAAGTTTTTGGGCGGCAAGATTGTGATCTAAAGTTGTATTCATACGATAAACAGGTGCTAACCCAAAGATCTTAGCAAAACCTGTGATTACAGCGATCTGAATGTTGGAGTTTTCAGATCAGCAGCGCGTGTTCTTCTCTGGATTCTGTACCGTCGGGCATCGTCGCCCCCAGCATTTTTGCGTCAGTCAAATCGGCTCCGATCAAGTTAGCCCTAGTCAAGACAGCATCGCGTAAATCTGCACCAGTAAGATTCACGCCAATTAAGTTTGCCTTCGCTA